>JAYNJA010000074.1:0-2253 GCA_038109705.1 Thalassolituus sp.
GATAAACACAGGAACAGTAGGCTCCAGAGGATGATACCGACGGCGTGATTCACTGCAGGTTCAAGCGCCTGGTGCTGAATTGCCATGGCTTCAGTGAAAAAGTACATCAGCACCAGCCAGGCTACAGTGCCGACCACCAGTACTTTTGCCCAGGCTTTGAACAGCTCAACAAGCGAATTCATCGAAAACATCCGCTTTAAACCACTCAGCGGATTCAGGCGATCAAGCTTTGGCATAATCGCTTTACTGGAAAACAACCAGCCACCCACAAGCAGCGGCCCGGCAAAAGCCGCGACCAACACCAGTAAGAGCCAGGGAGCAAGCGCGATAGCCGCCTCGAGAATGGACGCATTCAGATAGGAGCTCATCATTCCGGTATCAAAGGCAGTATTGCGATCGAACGAAAATGCGTTCAGCGCCATTCCGGTAACACGTTGCGTCATAAACGGCCCGAACATCAGCAGACCAACGGCACCAATCACCAGAACCAGCGTTGTACCGAGCTCTTTGGATCGGGGAACCTGACCCTCATCGCGAGCTTTTTCGAGTTTTCGCGACGTGGGTTCTTCGGTTTTTTCCTGACTGCTGTCCTGTTCTGCCATGTACGTATCCCACCTTTAAGGCTACATGCTCACCAGCTTTTTCAAGAACTCAAACAGGGTATCCATATAGTTATGAAAGCCCAGCGCCATTTCATCCATGTTCAGCCACATAATCAGCAGACCAATAATCATGGTCACCGGAAAGCCCAGCGCAAAAATATTGAGCTGTGGTGCAGCCCTGGTCATCACACCAAACGCGAGGTTAACAATCAGCAGCGCTGCCATCGCCGGCAACGAAATAATGACAGCAGCAGATAACATCCAGCCACTCCAGCGTACCAGTAAGCCGAACTGATCTACCGAAAAACTACCCATGCCTACCGGCATGGTACGAAAGCTGTCGACCAGGATTTCAATCAATACCAGATGACCGTTTAACGCCAGAAACACCAGCCCGACCATAAAAAGAAACCACTGTGAAATAACCACCACAGACGCCCCCTGGCTGGGATCAACTGTCGTCGCTATACCTAAACCGGTCTGCATCGCAATCAACTGACCTGCAATTACAAACACCTGCATCAGTAGTTCGGTGACGAAACCGAGCAAAATACCAATAAGCATCTGCTGCAGGATGATAATCAGTGACGCGAGAGACATAGCATCTACCTTCGGCATCGGTGGTAACAGGGGGGCGACAACGAAAGTAATTGCAACGGCAAGTATCAGGCGGATACGCATACTCACCATGCGAGTACCGATTAAAGGCATCACCATCAGCAGAGCCGATATACGGGCAAACGGATAAAGATACCGACTGACCCAGTGACTGACTTCAATGGCGTCAAGCTCGAACACAGCTCACCCGATCAGAAAAGGAATATTAGTGTAGATATTCCGGGTAAAATCGAGCACAGCCCCAACCGCCCAAGGACCAAACAGAATCATCGCCAGAAGCGTCACGATCAGGCGCGGCAGGAAGGATAAGGTCTGTTCGTTAATCTGAGTGGCGGCCTGAAAAGTACTTACCATCAGACCGACAATAAGACTGGGAATAATAATAACCACCACAATCGCGAGCACCAGATACAGGGCATTGGTGAAAATATCGCCAACCATTACGTCTGTCATTGCATGGACTCCATCGCTAAATAGTGCCGAAACTGTTGGCAAGCGTTCCCATTATCAGGGCCCAACCATCGATCAGAACAAACAGCATGATTTTAAAAGGCAGCGAAATAATGATAGGAGACAACATCATCATACCCATCGCCATCAGAATACTCGCAACAACAAGATCAATAATAAGAAACGGAATAAAGATCAGAAAGCCAATCTGAAAAGCTGTTTTTAATTCACTGGTAATAAAGGCAGGAATAAGAATGTGGATTGGGGTTTCCTGCGCTGAAGGGATATCCGTACGACCACTGATCCGCACAAACAGATCGAGGTCAGTCTCCCGCGTCTGTGACAGCATAAATTCATGCACAGGAACTATTGCCCTGTCGAGAGCCTCTTTCGGCGTGATCTCTTCTGCCATATATGGCTGTATTGCATCAACATTAATGATGCGGAAAACTGGCATCATAATGAACAGGGTCAGAAACAGAGACAGCCCCAGAAGTACCTGATTTGAAGGCGTCTGCTGCAGGCCGATGGCCTGGCGCAGAATAGCAAGAACAACAACAATCCGAGTGAAGGAGGTCATCAT
>JAYNJA010000074.1:2302-3392 GCA_038109705.1 Thalassolituus sp.
AACGACGGTAATACCGTCAGCATGGTCATAATCGCAAGAATCTGGATCGTTACCGTATATTCCCCACCATTGTCAGTGGCGTTATAGACCACGGCAGGAATACCGGGAATAGTGTTCGCTCCGGCAATTACGCCAGCAGCCGGATCAGCAGCCATCGCCGGTAAGCTGATCAGCGCACAGATGATGAACAATATACGCAGAAGTCGTCCTGAGCAGATCATTTGCGTACCGCCAGCTTAAGAATTTCAGAAAAGTCCGCCGGACGTTCGCTATCCGTAGATAATGGCTCTTTTAATTCCGCCAGTGTCGTAATCTGTTGCGGTGTGATGCCAATTACAAGTTGTTGATCGCCCGCCTGAATCACCGCAACTTTTTCCCGGGTGCCTACCGGTAAAACAGCAATCATTTTCAGATTTCGTCCGGCCCCGGCTAACTGACCTGCCCGGGTTTTATTCACCAGCCAGGCCAGCAGCAGAATCATGCCGACCACAACTAACAGAAAGAAAAACACTTTACCGGCACTGGCGACAGGCGTTGTTGTCAGTAGTGGCGATGCAACGTCGTCAGCGACGGCCAACGCGGTCAGGCTAATACCGGAAATAAGTGCGGAAACTTTAGCGCAGACGCTGAATACGTTCACTCTGGCTCACCACGTCCGTCAGACGGATACCGAATTTATCGTTTACCATCACGACTTCGCCGTGGGCAATTAATGTTCCATTCACAAGCACATCCAGCGGTTCCCCCGCGAGACGATCCAGTTCTACAACCGACCCCTGATTAAGCTGCAACAGATTACGGATCGGAATTTTTGTTGCTCCAACCTCCATCGAAATGCGCACCGGAATATCAAGAATCACGTCGAGTTCAGGTCCGCCATCACGATTCTGAGGCGGTAGACTCTCGTCTTTCAGTTCATCCAGTTCAACCTGACGGATACCATCATCGACATCCTCATCATCTTCTGTTTCACCGGCCTCTTCCATTGCTGCAGCCCATTCATCGGCCAGCGCCTGATCATCACCTTCGGCTTCTTCTACGCCACCAGCGACTTCATCAGCAAGTTTCTGAGGATCCAGTTCTTCTTCCG
>JAYNJA010000074.1:3402-5131 GCA_038109705.1 Thalassolituus sp.
ACTGATCCTGATCTTTTTCGTCACTCATAACCTGCTCCAGTTAACGTCTTCTGTGTTTAATCTGGTCGATAATTTTGACCGCCAGATTGTCGTGCGAAATACCCATTTTCCCGGTAAAGACCGGGATACCATTGGCCTGCAGCGTAAAGTGCTCTGGCATATCGATCGGAATGACATCACCGGCTTTCAGTGCCGCAACCTGGCGCAATGTAATTTCCCGTTCCACTAACGTGCCGTGAATATGAACCGGGGCTTCGAGAATGTCTTCCCGCAGCGACTGCTGCCAGCGTTCATCAACGTCGTCCACATCACTCTGCACACCGGCATCCAGTACTTCCCGCATAGGCTCTATCATGGAGTACGGAATAGTGAGATGCAGATCACCACCGCCACCATCCAGTTCGATATGGAAAGTGCTGACAACAACGACCTCACTTGGGCTAACAATGTTCGCCATAGCCGGGTTTACTTCTGAACCGACATATTCGAATTCAATCGGCAATACCGGCGCCCAGGCTTCCATCATGTCATTGAACACCTGCGTCAGAATCAGCTGTACAACGCGAACTTCGGTAGGTGTAAATTCACGACCTTCAATTTTGGCGTGACGCCCATCACCGCCAAAAAAGTTATCCACCAGTTTGAAGACGAGTTTGGCATCCAGAATAAACAGTGCAGTGCCTCGTAGCGGACGCATTTTCACCAGATTAAGACTGGTAGGTACGTACAGCGTGTGTACATATTCACCAAATTTCATAATCTGGACGCCACCCGATGCCACGTCAGCACTTCGACGCAAGAAGTTAAACATGCTGATGCGTGTGTAACGGGCAAAACGCTCGTTAATCATCTCCAGCGTTGGCATGCGCCCACGCACGATCCGGTCATTACTGGTCAGATCGTAGGATTTGATACCGGAAGAATCGACCTCTTCTTCGGGGCCGATATCGCCGTCATCTACACCATGCAATAAGGCATCAATTTCGTCCTGCGACAGTAAATCCTGCACACCCGTTCCTACTGCATTACTAGATTGGTAAACAGCACGGCCTCAACATCGTCGGAGCCGGCTACCTGTTTCATTAAGTTCGTCAATGACGTTTTAAGTTCTTCTTGCAGTGCCACACGGCCCTCTGCAGTACGTAACGTATTAAAATCCTGACTACTGATAATCCGGATGACTTCATTGCGGATCATCGGTTCGTGGAGTTCCATGGCATCCACAACAGACTGATGGCGTGTCATTAGTTCGATACTCGCCTGTACGAATCTCTGACGCGTCCCAACCTGATAACTGATCACAAATTCGGGCTTCAGCTTGACGTACTGTGCCGGAATAACAGGCTCTTCTACGACCTCTTCAACCACTTCTTCTTCAGCTGCTTCAGCGTCTTCCTCTTCCCCACCAAGCAGGAAAAATGCCGCTGCACCACCCCCTGCTGCGAGAATCAGGACGACAAGGGCGATAATGATGATGAGTTTTTTCTTACCACCGCCTTTGCCTTCTTCGACCTCTTCACCACCTTCAAGCTTCAGGTCCTGTTCTTTAGCCATAACTGAGTGTCTCCCATCTGATAGTCAAATTTGCAAAGCCTGTGCCACGTTTTTTCGCCAAAATAATGACAGTTACAGGCTGTGCTCTGTGTTCAGTTTAGAAGGTTATAAGGAGACTGCCGGAAAGCGGGGAAACGACGATAAATCAGCCGCATGATCCCCAATAGAAGAAAGG
>JAYNJA010000074.1:5141-11782 GCA_038109705.1 Thalassolituus sp.
GGGCGCCGCCATGGGTAACGACGCCGAATAGCAATTCAGGTAGATGTCACCGGGAAACTCCGGTCAGGTTGACCGCGCCGTAGTCTCTGGCTGCAACACGGGGCTCAGGTAAATGTATTAAGCAAACGTATCAAGTAACGCATCAGATGCCCTACGATTCAAAGCAACCGTATCCGCACTTTCGGCATCAAACCCCGCGTCTGAATCGCCGGCGAACGAATCGCCGCGTTGTCCATCACCGGATTCTCCGCCTCCACTGCGCCCACTATCAGTACCGACAGAGAATTCGGCTAATTCAATTCCCTCGGCAGCGAGTGCATCCCGCAGTGCCTTCGCACCACTATCAAGTACATCCTTTACCTGTGAACTCTGAGCAGTTACCTGAACGCTGGCCTGATCCTGAGACACATGCAATTTAATTTCCAGACTGCCCAACTCCGGCGGATCAAGTTGAATACGAGCCTGCTGAACATCATCTGCGACCATGGTCATCAGGCGCGCTCCCAAAGCAGGACTCCATTCACGTCGGTCCTGTCCAAATTCCAGGCGATCTTTCATCTGCCGTTCGAGACGATGATCCTGAAACTCATCGGATGCTTCTGCGATGCTGAAAGAATCTGACGAGGTGTCAGCACCGGACTCCACAGCCGTAGTCAATGCCGCTGCCACAGTGGCAGGAGCATTTCCTGCCTGCGACTGAACATTCGCCATCTGCGCATTCTGTATCAGAGACGACTGTGCCGACGGCATATTGTCACGATTCAGGAATGGCGAGTCACCGTCTTCAGTAGCCGTCACCGGACGAAAAACATCTGACGCCAATTCAGCATCTGCTGGTATCTCAACGTTCTCCATTGCTGCAGACAATGACTCAGAGCGATGAGAACCAGCTCTCGACGAGTCGGCCATCGTTGCCACTCTGGCGTTTGCGACCGCGTTGGCTTGAGCATGTGCTGAGAGCTGAGGCTCCGTTATACCGATTGCTGACTCGACTGGTGAAGGCTTCTCAACTGAAATAGCCGTAGCGGCCACTAAAGAAGCATCGGCAATCAGATCGTCACGAAGATCAGCATGGTCTTTCTCCAGTCGTCCACCATCACCCTTCGCATAGCGGATAGCGACATTTACCGGATTCTCAATCTGGGCCATCACATGCGCCATATCGTTTAATGCCAGCTCTGTTGAGTCATTCGAAGCGGGATCAAGCTGAGTGCCCCGGGTATCCCCGAAATCCGCAAGCGCGACACCCTTCCCCTCCGGCAATAACTGCGGCAAACCTTCGCCGTCGGGCAGACCTGAAAATGCCGCTGACAGACCACCGTCCTGAGTACCCCCAAGCGTGTAATCTGCCAGAACACTGGAAAAGTCAGATAGAGGTAAAGCCCCGTCACTAGTGAGTTCAAGGCTCTTGAGGTCAATACTTCCACCCAGGGACATCATCAGTGATGCCAGAGGGCTGCTGTTTCCTGTAGGGTTCATGCCGGTCTCCTGAAATAAGAGTTACCGGGTACTACGCAAACTGTGGGCCAGTTTCAGAAGAAGGGAGATTCTCCCCGATACATAGAATTGTGTCGGGGAAGAACGAGATCGATCAGAGCATCGCCTGCAGCTCTGCACGAACCAACTGATAGCTAATTTCAAGCGATGCAATATCCTCTTCGAGCCCGACCAACAGGCCATCACGGGCTCTGTGTTCGACTTTCTGAGCCTGCTTTGTCAGTGCTGGCGCACAGATATTGCTGCTTGCGCCTTTAAAACTGTGAACGATGTTACGTAATGAGTCGGCATTACCAGCGGCAAGTTCGTTACGCATCTGCGGAAAGCGCGCATCACTGTCCGCAATATAGAGTTCGATTAACGGCCCGAACTCATCTTCCATTACTTCACGAAGAAGTTCGAGAGACTCCAGATCAAGCATTGCTCCTGGCCTCCTGATCAAGCGGCCAGTGAATTACGGCTTTCACCACGTTGCCTTTACCCTCGTACTCCAACGACTGGCAGATTCTCTCGAGCAACGGAATGCCACGGCCGGAATAACGGTTTTCTGATGGATGAAATATTTCGCCGTTATTGTAATTGAAGCCCTCGCCACTGTCCTCGACGATCAGAGTCAGGTCACCCTGATGGCCGTCACCAGTATGCAACATCCTTATCTTCACGAAACCATCCTTAAGCCCCTTTGTCCGTTCCTCCCGTTGCCGGTAATACTCCATAAAGCCCTCGGAGGAATCCTTCAAAGATGACTCCAGTCCCAATACCCCATGCTCAAATGCATTGGAGAATAACTCAGCAACGACCGTATATAACTGTCCTCCAATGGCTCTCAGCCCGGGGACTTCCATCATAATGTGATTCATCAGAGGTACTGGATTGAAGGCCCGCAATGTCGATGCTTCGAGGCAATAATCCATCGACCAGTCAATAGGGCCAGTGCCCGCCGTACCCTTCACGCTTTTCTGCGCTTCCTGCGCGCCACTGAGAGTATCCATCAGCACTTCGATCAGCGTCGTGTCATCGTCCTTTTCCGAACCACTGGTGAACGCATCTACCGTTGACTGAATCGCAGTAAATACATCTTCCGGCTTACGCGCCTGGCGAACTACATCCAACAGGCGATCCTGCCCAAACATTTCACCAGCGCTATTACGGGCTTCGATAATACCGTCAGACCAAAGGAAAAGACGATCGCCTTTGCTCATCGGCAGCTCGGTCATTTTGTCATTAAACTGATCACCACTGAGAACGCCCAGAGGCAAATGTCGGGACGAAAGCGTTTCGACGCACTCACCATCAGCGCGAAGCAGATAACAGTCGGGAACGCCCCCCATCCAGACACTCACGGCCTGGCGATCCGGGCTGAGTTCCACTGCTGCGGCACAGCAGAAGAAACCCACAGGCAAAATACTTTTCAGCTTCTGATTAATCTCGCGCAGAACTTCCCGCAAGCCGAAGCCTTTGGCAGTCATACCATAGAAGATATCAGCCATCGGCATAGCGCCGATCGCCGCTGGCAAGCCGTGACCAGTAAAGTCTCCCAGGACAACATGCATACCACCGCCAGGCTTATACGCTGCCAGCAATACATCGCCGTTGAACACCGCCAGCGGCGATAACTCATAACGGATATTAGGAGCATTCAGACAACCTGCGTGGGCTACGTTATCGTATACCGCTTTGGCCACCCTCTGCTCCTGCAGCATATGGCGGTTAACACGGGCAATCTCATCCCGTTGATTCAGCAGTGTCCGATGCATTTCCGACATTCGATGAAAAGAATCGATCTTGGCCTGCAGCACAATGTAGTTGTACGGTTTGGTAAGAAAATCATCCCCTCCTGATTCAAGACAGTCAGCGAGACTCTGCGCGTCTGAAAGTGAAGTCAGGAAGATAACCGGAACAAAGTCTTCTCCGGCAATATGTTTTATCTGGCGGGTGGCCTCTTTTCCGTTGAGGCCAGGCATCATTACATCCATCAGGACAATTTCGGGGCGGTGCTCCCTGAACGCATCGACGGCTTCAAATCCGTTACTCACCTCGATGACTTCGTTGCCCTGATTGCGGACGACCCGTGACAGGACTTTTCTGTCGACATTATTGTCGTCAGCAATCAATACTTTGTATGAAGACATCCGGATTACTGGATTGTGAACAACTGCTCAAAGTTAGAAATCGTAAGAATCTTTCTTACGTCATCATTACAATTAGTAATACTGATCTTCGACGTATCACCACCCGCATGGTCCCGCAGTAACAACAGCATACCCAGCGCAGAGCTATCAAGGTAAGTTGCTCCCCCCAGATCAATCACATAAGTAATGACTGAGGTCGAATTTTCATAGGCATCGCGAAACTCCTGATGAGCACTGAAATCAAAGCGCCCATCAACGCGAATGGTTAACTGATGTCCGTTATCACCCAACGAAGCACGTACTGACATCGGAAATCTCCTGCTTAATTTAATGTCACTATAAGGTTTAGCACAAAAGTAGACTGAGTCACGCCATCCGTGCCTTTTTAATCAGCTTTTCACCAATCGACGGTAATGGAACCAATTCATCAACGGCGCCCAATTCATAAGCTGCACGGGGCATACCCCAAACAACAGAGGTCGATTCATCCTGCGCCATCGTCAGCGCGCCAGCATCGTGTAAACGCTTCATCGCAACGGCACCATCCGCGCCCATTCCGGTGAGCATCACGGCAACCAGGCGTTGACCTCCAGCGACCTGAAGTAGTGAATCAAACATGGCTTCGACCGAAGGCTTATGCAAATTCTGCTTCGGCCCATCATCTACGATAGTAAACAAGGCATCCCCCTTGCGTCGGAAGCGCAGGTGCCTGCCCCCCTGAGCGATAATGACCCGGCCTGTTGTCACTTCAATACCGTCTTTGGCTTCCATGACTTCCATGGGGTAACGATTATTCAAACGGTTCGCCAGTGAGGCACTGAATACCTCTGGTATATGCTGTGAGATCACAATCGGCGGACAATTTACCGGTAACGTCGCCAACAATTCCGACAACGCTTCGGTACCGCCTGTCGACGACCCTATCGCGATAATACGGCGGTAATTTTCATTCGCCTCACGGGTGATAACTCGCTTCTCGTTACGACGCTTGTGGTTTTCCAGTGGCGCTACTTTAGCGCCCGCCGCGATCCGGACCTTGTCCTGAAGAGCAAGCGCAAACTGTTGAAAATCTGCTTCAGTCTTGGCTTGTGGTTTACAGATGTAATCCACCGCGCCCATCTCCAGAGCTTCAAGCGTTTCAGGAGCACCCTTCGCGGTCAAAGTCGACACCATCACCACAGGCATAGGGCGCAGTCTCATAAGATTACTGAGAAACTGCAGTCCATCCATACGTGGCATTTCGATATCGAGAGTAATAACGTCAGGATTGAGTTGTTTAATTTTATCGCGAGCAATCAAAGGATCGCTTGCCGTCCCCACGACCTCAATGTCCGAAGTTGCATCAAAAATTTCTTTCAGCATTTTCCGGACAAGGGCCGAATCATCGATAATTAATAATTTTATTTTGCTCATGGTGGTACCACTCAGAACAGGTCGATGCCACTGTCACCCTGCTCAATATCCTCCATTTTAACTTTGCTACGGTATTCCGTTTCGCGTTTGACCAGAGTATCGTTTTTAACATTCGAGATGCGTCGCATTTTTACAGATCCGGTATCAGGAAAATAAAGAACTTTCCGCGCATAGACATCTCCGACGTCAGCACTTGTGATTGGCAATCCTTCATTCTGTAAATAGCTGTATACAAAAAGGATATTGCGCTGGCCGATATCACTCATTGAAGCAATCATCTGACCACCACCAAACAATTTGATCTCGAGGTTTTCCTTGCGGCCGCCACGCTTAAGAATTTCGTTGATAAGATATTCCATCGCCCAGTTACCATAGCGGGACTCCTGCGCTGCAGGGTTCGTGCCCCAGACTTCGCTGGAATGTTCGCTTGGCTGCGGCAGCATGAAATGGTTCATACCACCGATACCGAGCTTCTTATCCCGTATACAGGCAGCAACACAAGATCCCAACACCGTTGCAATCATTTCTCCCTGAGCAGAAACATAGAATTCACCGGGAAGAATTTTCGCAGCCCAGGTATTGTGAACCGCATCCCAGTATCGGGTCACGTGTTCAAACCCGGGCAGAGGTTTAGGTTCTGGTGGTCTTTTGATCATAGGTGCCACCCTCAATATATTTTTTTGTAGATTGTGTTTCCCACCGGCTGGAAGCGGTCAGTGAGCCCATTCAGCGATTCCGAGTGACCAATAATCAGATAACCACCAACCGGAAGATAATCGGCAAACCGATTAAACAGCACCTTTTGTGTATCACGATCAAAATAAATCACTACATTTCGGCAAAAAATTACGTCAAAAGGCCCTTTCATTGGCCAGGATTCAAGCAAATTAAGCCGCTTGAAGTGGACCATACCCCGGACTTTATCTTTCAGACGTACCTGTTTGCCATTGCTGCTTCTCTGAAAATATTTTTCTACCAGATCATCAGGTACCGGCATAATACTGTCCGCCGGATAAATGCCCTGGCGTCCTGTCTCGACCACATTAGAATCGAGATCACTGGCAAGGATCTTCACATCACGTCCGGAGGTAATTCCGGACTCCAACAGCGTTAACGCAATTGTGTAGGCCTCCTGGCCAATCGAACAGCCAGAGGACCATATACGAACCTTTTTACCGCCCTGGTCACGTAACGCCGGAATCACTTCGTTTTTCAAAAACTCAAAATGATGTGGCTCACGGTAAAACGACGTCAGGTTAGTCGTAATAAGATTGATAAAGTTTGTCGACTCTTCAGTGAAGTTACCCTTCAGATACTCCAGATAATCACTGAAGCGGGTAAGGTTCATCTGCCGGAGACGACGAGCGATACGGCCATACACCATATTCGCTTTGTGCCTGCCCAGTACAATACCTGTGTGCTGGTAAGCCAGGCGGGCAATTTCATCGAAATCGCCCGCTGTCATCAGGAACTCTTTATCATCCCCAAGTAGCGGCGCATTCGCCTTTACATTCATACAGAATCAGAACTCTTCCCAATCGTCAGAGCTGCTTACCGACAGGCCACCCTGATCAGGTGACGAAGCCACTGGTGCAGCAC
>JAYNJA010000075.1:0-11763 GCA_038109705.1 Thalassolituus sp.
TCTCTGCTCATTCGAAACTAACAATGGTGGCCATTGTCATTTTTGTTATGAGGTAAGGAACTGCAGGCGCTTTGTTATTTTTATTTGTGCGCCTTTCCTAATTCTGCCTGTGCCTTTTGTTATTTTTGTTAATGGACATCAGCTCAGTACTGTCTATTAAGCTAAAGCTGTGCCAAAAAATACATTTCCTTTAAAAACAAGGACTTACGAAATTACACCTGTCTATAATTATAGACACTTCGACTAAAGTGTTACTAGAAACGAGCCATTCGGTAACAGTTTCTGCATTTGGGTAACACTCTGTAACTGAAATGGACCAAATAAGACGCTTTTGTTACAGCGGGAAGCGGCGGCTCACATTCTGGCCTGAGCGCAATTGTCCGGCCCGAGCCAGAAAGATGTTTAGTGCTGAAAGCGGGGTAAGAGGGGCGGCTTAACGGCCGCCTTTTTTGCGAGGTATGCCAAGACGTTGTCTGCGTTCCCACAGTGACTTACGGGATATCCCCAGCTTTTTAGCCAGTTCAGTTTCCGTCATTGTGGCTTCGTTTTCTAAGACGAAGTGCACAAAATAGTCATCGAGTGACAGGTCACCCTGGGCTTCAGCCTGTTCGTCGACGGGCTGGTAGGGGTTGGGATCAATGAGGTTGTTACGCATGGATTCGCTGAGGTAACGATCAGGTGAGACTTCAATACCCAGCAGATCCGGTTCGATCTCATTGCTTTCGGCAAGAATCACAGCACGTTCGACAGCGTTTTCCAGTTCACGCACGTTACCCGGCCAGTGGTAGTCACGTATGGCCTGAAGTGTTTCGTTACTGAAGTGCATAGCGTCCTGATGCATGCGTTCGCAGGCACGGGCAAGCATGGCCGTTGCAATTTCTACAACGTCTTCCCCTCGATTGCGCAGTGGGGGCAGGTGCAGTTCCATAACATTGAGGCGGTAATACAGGTCTTCCCGGAATTCGCCCTGTGAAGAGAGTTCTTTCAGGTTCCGGTGGGTTGCTGCGACTAAGCGCACATCTACCTGTTGGCTTTGTACTGAGCCTACACGGCGGATTTCGCCTTCCTGCAGTACGCGTAACAGGCGGGCCTGCGCTTCTAATGGCAGTTCACCGATTTCGTCGAGGAAAAGGGTACCGCCGTCTGCGGCTTCAACCAGACCCTGGCGCTGAGCCGTCGCGCCTGTGAATGCGCCTTTTTCATGGCCAAAGAGTTCGGATTCAATCAGGGTTTCAGGAATCGCAGCACAGTTAACTGAGATCAGCGGCTTATTCGCCCGGCGGCTCTGGGTATGAATGGCGCGGGCTACCAGTTCTTTACCGGTACCTGATTCGCCCTGAATCAATACGGTAGCGTCTGTCGGTGCTACCTTGGCAATCTTGCGGAACAGCAGCTGCATGGGTTCGCAGCTACCTATGATGCCGGTCTGAGACGATGTTACCGGTGCGGGTTCAGCAGCGGCTTCGGTAACACTTGTGTTCTGTGGCGCATTGGCGCGGTTCGCCAGAATGCGTGTTACCGCCTGAATCATTTCTTCGTGATCGAACGGTTTAGCGATGTAGTCGACAGCACCGAGTTTCATGGCATCAACCGCAGAGCGCAGGCTGGCATAGCTGGTCATGATGAGTACCGGAGTGTTACCGGCTAACTCAATCAGGTCGGTACCGTTACCACCGGGCAGGCGCAGGTCGCTGATGATCATGTCATAGCTGGTCAGGTCGAGCTCGCGGGCAGCATCCACTGAGTCAGCTTCACTGACTTCGTGGTTATGGCGCGTTAGCAGGCGTTTTACTGCATTGCGGATAATGGCTTCGTCTTCGACGACCAATATATGACTCATTAAAGCGTTTCCGTAACTTCGGTTAGTTCACATCGCGGGAGACTGACTGTAACACAGGTTCCCCGTCCACTGGCCAGCGGACTGTCGATGGCAATATGGCCGTAGTGCTCTTCGATTATGCTGTACACCAGCGAGAGACCAAGGCCTGTTCCTTTACCGACTTCCTTGGTGGTAAAGAAAGGCTCAAAAATATGATCGAGGGTCTCTGGTGGAATGCCATGCCCGTCATCAATAACTTTTACCCGTACCTGCTGTTCATCCACTTCACCCTGTACCCAGATAGTACCGCCGGGTTCTGAGGCGTCTCGGGCATTACCCAGCAGGTTCACAAATACCTGTACCAGTCGTTGAGCATCGCCCATGGTACAGAGTTCAGGCGGGCAGTCATTGGTGAAGTTAATGTCCTGGCTGCGCTGACTCAGTTTTAACAGCTGAATTGCCTCATTAACACAGTAGGTAATATCGACTTCTTCGTGTTCAGTGCTGTGATGCCCTGCGTGGGAGAAGTTCATCAGCGATTGCACGATCCGGGTAACACGTCTGGTCTGTTCCTGAATCTGATCAGCCATTTCCAGCAGTTCCGGGTTGTCGGTCTCATAGCGCATGCTTTGAGCCAGGCAGTCGATACCGGTAATCGGGTTGCCGATTTCGTGGGCAACGCCGGCAGCCAGGCGACCGATAGAGGCCAGACGTTCGCTGTGCATCAGCTCTTCTTCGAGCAGCTGCGTTTCGGTCTGATCTTCCATCAGGATCACGGTACCGCCGGGTTGGCTGCCGCTCGGTTGTAACAGGGCTTTGTGTAAACCAAACCAGCGTGGTCGACCAGCACTGTCTACCCGGTGTTTATGTTTATGCATGGCGTCACTGCGCAGGAAGTCAGAGAGCATATCTCCCCAGGGGGCCGGCATACGGGATATGTGTGATCCGGTAACATCACCGGCGTCGATCAGGGTCAGCTCCGCCATCGCCTGGTTCCACATCAGCACTTCACCGTCAGGAGCCAGAGAGCATACGCCCATGGGCAGGCGCTCAAGAGTCTGGCGGTGATAACGACGCAGGTTATCCAGTTCGCTGGCGAGACCGCCCAGGCGAGTGTGATACCCCTCAAGGCGTTGTTCCATCTGGAAGATGTCTTCGGTCAGCTCGACGTCTTCCCGGAACGGCAGGTAGCGGCTGACGATATCATGGGAAACCGTCGGGCCCATCAGACCAGACAGGTTTGCCTCAAGGCGTGCGCGCAGTCGGCGCAGTGCATACGGGCGGTCTTCGTAAGATGGCAGTTCGAGGTCAGTCAGCGCCTGATATACCTCTCGCTCGGCGACATAACGGCCTAGCGGATTGCTCAGCGCCTTAATAACGTCGGTCGAGCTGGTAGCAATCAGTGGCTGGCGCGAAGGGCGTGAAACAGTATCAATAGAGCAGGCATCTGCTGCCGCCGTTTCTTCAGGGGTTTGTTTGGTACTCAGGCTGATAATGACAAACAACCCAAGGTTTACGCCGATAGCAACAATGGCCGACAGGTGCCAGTTACTTTCGTCCGTCGCCGGCAGATAGAAAGGAACGTCCCATCCCAATGCAAGTTCACAGAAGGGCAGCAGAAGGCCATAGATCCAGGTGAAGGTGCCTGTAATCAGACCGACGATAAAGCCTTTACGGTTAGATTGCGGCCAGTAAAGCAGGCCCAGAATGCCCGGCAGGAACTGAGAACAGGCAACAAAGCCAAGAATTCCGAGCTGACTCAGGTCCAGATCAGAACCAACCAACAGGTAGAAACCATAAGCCAGTAACAGAATCACCGCGATCAGTGAGCGGCGCATCCACAGTAGCCAGCGATAGAAGTCGAAGCGCGGCGCAGGCTTATAGACAGGTAACACCAGATGGTTAAGGAACATCGCCGCCGTCGACAACGTGGTCACAATAATAATGCCAGAAGCAGCAGCCAGACCACCGACAAAGGTCAGCAGAGTGAGGAAGTCAGACTCAAGTTTGAGGCCGATACCCAGCGCAAAATACGAAGGGTCCGTGTCAACGTTCAGGTAATATCCTGCCCACAGAATTGGCGGTACCGACAGACTCATAATCAGCAGGAACAGCGGGAAGCCCCAGCTGGCCTGACGCAGCGCGGCAGGGTTGGTGTTCTCGGTGAAAGCCATGTGGAACATATGCGGCATGGCGATGGCGGCGGCAAAGAACATCAGCAGCAGGGTTCGCCAAGGGCCGTCCTGCAGGCGTACCTGTTGTTCGGCCAGTTGTTGCTGGTTCTGTGACAGCCAGGTTTCCAGCCCGCCGACTTCAGGGAAAATGCCGAACATCACGACCGCGCCGAGTACCAGAATCGCTACCAGTTTCAGTACTGATTCAAAGGCGATAGCGAATACCAGACCCTCGTGTTTTTCTCGCGGCGATACATGCCGTGCACCAAACAGAATGGCGAAGACGATCATAACGACACAGTAGCCAAGGGCCAGAGTCTCAACTGGCCACTCTCTGTTGAGCAGATAGAGGGTGTCACCAATGGCAGTGATCTGCAGGGTGAGCATTGGGATCACCACCGCGAGCATAATCAGGGAAACCGCGATACCCGCCCAGCGCGAGCGGTAGCGGAAGGCCAATAAGTCAGCAAGCGAACTGAGCTGATACACCCGCGTAATATGCAGGATGGGGCGCATCAGAATGGGCGACATCACAAAGGCTCCGGATATCCCCATGTAATAAGCGAGGAAGCCATAACCATATTGGTTGGCCAGGCCCACCGAGCCATAGAAGGCCCAGGCACTGGCATACACACCCAGTGAGAGCACATAAACCAGAGGGTGACGCACCCATTTGCGGGGGAGCCAGTTACGTTCGACGGCGTAGGCTGCAAGGAACAGGGAGAACAGATACCCGAAGCCGAGCAGTGCCAGTTGGCTGAGGCTAAATGTCATCGTTATCCTTCGTGCGGCTGTTTACCCAGATATAAAGAGCGATCAGGAACGCCCAGATACCGAAAGGTCGATACCAGGCCGCGCGATCATCCAGCCACCAATCCATCATGATGGGCGAGATCAGATATATGCCTACCAGCATGAGCAGGCTGAGACGATAATCGTACATTGATCCTCGGAGGTCCTGTGCTGCCGCGATTCATGCGGCCAGAGGCTTGGAAAGATAGCATATTTGCCGGGCGTTATGCGCGACGGAATTGGGCCGGTGCAGGCTTCTGGGTCAGACCTTTCAGTGCCTCGGGCGTCCATGCTGTGATGGCCCATTGCAGTAGTTCCCGGCACTCTGCGCCCAGCAGTTCTGCTGGTGGCTTCTGTCCAAGCCAGTCAAGCGCTGCCCAGAGGGTAGTCGCAGCGGCATCGGCGGTCAGCGGCAGGGCCAGGTTCTGTTTGCTGAGCTTCTGACCGTTATCCTCGACGGCGACAGGAATATGGCTGTAGTGTGGGATAGGGAGATTCAGTGCTCGCTGCAAAAGATGCTGACGCACGGTGGAATCGATCAGGTCGATACCGCGTACAACATGAGTAATGTTCTGGGCGGCATCATCCACCACAACCGCAAGCTGGTATGACCAGAGGCCATCGCGGCGTCGGATAACGAAATCGCCGATCTCATCTGCCAGATCATAACTGTGGTCTGGTTGCAGCCCGTCGCTCAGAGTTACCGTGCCCGCTGGGCAAAGAAAACGCCAGGCATGATCGTCATTTAATGGAGCAGGGCACATTCCAAGATGAAGGCCTGTGCCCAGCTGCTTTCGTGAACAGGCGCAGGCAAATGCATCACCGTGTGATATCAGGCTGTCGAGTGCGGCCTGGTACAGATCGCTACGCTGACTCTGATAGACAACATCGCCATCCCAGTGCAGGCCATAGATATCAAGTATACGGAGAATCGCGTCGGCGGCGGTTGGATCTTCCCGTGGGGGGTCAAGGTCTTCAATACGAACAAGCCACTGACCTTGTTGCGAGTGGGCGTCGAGAAAACCAGCGAGTGCGGCAAGCAGGGAGCCAAAATGCAGAGGCCCGGTCGGGGAGGGAGCGAAACGACCGATGTAATGAGACATTAGCTAGTCAGACGCAGATAAGTCAGACACATAGAAGTCACAGAGGATTTTGACGACAGGCGGATACGGTATGAGTGATATCCACCTGTGTCTCAGCAACGCTTATACGCCGAGCTGTTTTTCCTTGATCTCTGCAAGAGTTTTGCAGTCGATACACAGGTCAGCAGTCGGGCGTGCTTCAAGACGACGGATGCCGATCTCAACGCCACAGGCAACGCAGTAGCCGTAGTCGTCTTTGTCGATCAGATCGATGGTCTTCTGAATCTTCTTCAGCAGCTTACGCTCGCGGTCACGGGTGCGCAGTTCCAGGTTGAATTCTTCTTCCTGGCTGGCGCGATCGTTCGGATCAGCGTAGTTTTCGAGTTCCGTCTGCATGTGCTCTTTAGTGCGGTCCACTTCTTCCATCAGCTCCTGACGCCAGTTGCTCAGAATTGTACGGAAGTGCGCCAGTTGGGCGTCATTCATGTACTCCTCGCCATCTTTCAGGTCGTAAGGAGTAAAGTCAGACAGGGCAAATTCTTTTTTATCTTGCGGCATTTCTCTTGTGCCTCACCTGTTCAGTAAACCATTGCGCGTCAGTGCGCTGAAAATTACAAGGCCGGGAAACTATCAGATAACATCGCCAGCGCCAATACTTCTGTATGAGTTTCTGCCTGGTTTTGTACTAATCTGGCACAATAGCGGGATTTCCATGAATAAAATGAGAACCATGTCAGGATCTTCGCAACGCAGTACTGAAATCCGGCCCTTTCAGGTGATGGCCATTCTGGCTGAAGCCCAGGCTTTGCAGGCTCAGGGGCACGACATTATTCACCTTGAAGTGGGTGAGCCTGATTTTCCGACGCCAGAACCCATGATCGAAGCCGCGGTGACCGCATTGCGAGCAGGTCATACGGGCTATACCCCAGCACTCGGCCTGCCCGCATTGCGCGAAAAACTGGCGGAATACTACGAGACTCGCTTTGGTGTAGCGCTGAAACCAGGCCGTATCGTCCTGACGCCGGGAGCGTCCGGGGCTTTGTTACTGCTTACGGCTGCGCGTCTGAATCCGGGCGATCAGCTTATGCTGGCCGATCCGGGGTATCCATGTAACCGTCACTTTGCCCGTGTGTTCGAAGCTCATGGCCAGCTGGTGCCTTCTGGGCCGGACGATAAATACCAGCTGACGCCAGAGCACCTCCGCAATAACTGGCAACCGACAACTAAGGCTGCGCTGGTGGCGAGCCCGGCGAATCCGACTGGTACCGTATTGTCCCTCAGCGAGCTGGACGCTCTGGCGCAGGAGGCTCGTGCTCATAACGGCGAGCTCTGGGTCGATGAGATTTATCAGGGGCTGAATTACGCTGATAAGCCCGAAACCGTACTATCGGTGGCGGACGATGCCGTTGTTCTGAACAGTTTCTCTAAATTCTTCGGTATGACGGGGTGGCGTCTTGGCTGGGCAGTTGTGCAGGAGGCAGACGTACCAGTGATGGATACCCTGGCGCAGAACCTGTTTCTGGCACCTCCGACGCCAGCACAGCACGCGGCACTCGCGGCCTTCACTCCAGAGGTGATGGCGATTCTCGAAGAGCGCCGTCAGATTCTGGCCGAACGCCGTGACTATTTGCTGCAGGCGCTGCCTGAACTGGGCTTTGAGGTGCCTGTGGCACCAGAAGGCGCCTTTTATGTGTATGCAGATGCCAGCCGTCTTACCAGTGATAGTCTCAGCTTCTGTTCGCGGATTCTGCGTGAAACGGGTGTTGCAGTGACGCCGGGCGTAGATTTTGGTGATTACCGTGCGGGTGAACATATCCGGTTTGCGTTCACTACCGGGCTGCCGCGCTTAAAAGAAGCGATGGGACGCCTGAAAGACTGGCTTGAAAAGCAACACATAGAAGATGATGGCCAGTGAAGTACGAACACCCTCTGATTCCAGCGACCCTGGTTCGTCGCTATAAGCGCTTTCTTGCCGATGTCATCATGCCCGATGGATCAGAGATGACAGTACATTGCCCTAACACGGGTTCGATGAAACGTTGCGCAGAAGAGGGCAGCAGGGTCTGGTTATCGGACAGCATGAACCCCAAGCGCAAATACCGTTACACCTGGGAATGGGTCGAAGTTGATCGCACATACCGCGCTTGTGTAAATACCACCCGGCCAAATCAGCTGGTGGGTGAAGCGCTGGCAGCCCGGGTTATTCCTGATCTGGAAGATTGGGTTGAGTTGCAGTCAGAGCCGAAAGTAGAAGACGGACGTCTCGACTTTTGCCTGCATCAGGCAGATGGCAGCCGCTGTTGGGTGGAAGTTAAGAGTGTCACCTTACTTGAGCAGGACAATGGCCTTGGCTGCTTTCCGGATGCTGTTACTGATCGGGGTCGTAAACACTTGTTGCGTTTAGAGGCGCTGAAACAGGAAGGAGACCGCGCCGTACTTCTGTTCTGTGTTCCGCATGAAGGTATTCGTGAAGTCACCGTGGCAGAGCATATCGACCCTAAGTACGCCCAAACGCTTAAAGAGGTGATGGCAAATGGGGTTGAAGTGATGGCTGCCCGAGTCCTGTTCAGCGCAGATAACGAACAGGAGGGTATGCAGGTGACCGGAGAGCTGTTGCCTGTTCTCTTGTAATCATCAGCTCGCTATATGTTGACGAATATCTCTCCATTCTTTACCTCACAGGCCAGTGGCGTCAGCGACTGGCCGCTGCATGGCCCGGAGATACACTGGCCATTCTCAATCAGAAACAAGGCTCCGTGCATCGCGCACTGAATCAGGCTGCCTTCGCTGTCGAGAAACTGGTCAGGTTGCCATTCGAGGTTAATTCCCAGATGCGGGCAGCGATTCTCATAGGCAAACACCTCACCATTACGTTTCACCAGAAAGAAGGCATGACCTTCGACGTCAAAGCCTTTTGACTGACCGTCATTAATGTCGCTCGCGGGGCAGACTGCACGCATAGGAGATCCTGATAACCGGTAAGGAAGTGCGAAAGCAGGCAGGATACTGTGTTGCTTAGGTTTTGAGTAGGGCGGATAAAAAAACGCCCCTCGACTCTTCGTGAAAAGATAGAGGGGCAAAGCAACCGTGATTAGCCTGGCCTTGCGGCCAGTTGATGAGAGAGATCACCATTCAAACGTACAACTGGCGTCAGAATGCTGAACGTTGCCAGCGCTCACTGGCAACGTTGGTAATACTAAGATGAGAATTATTACTAGTCAATAATAATTCTCATTTGGTTTTAAAGTTTTGTCAGGAAGTCGTTTTACACTGGCTTGGCCGGCATATCTTCGTCGCTATGATCCAGTAGCTGCTGGTTCATAATCGAGATACGGCGAGCCAGATTTTCAATCAGATTCAGTGCAGCCTGCGGCTGGGCTTCAATCAACACTGCAAAGTCTTTTTCTGGCACTGCCATAACGGTACAGGGAGTAACAGCAACCACAGATGCAGAACGCTTTTCTTTCGTGAATACGGCCATCGCACCGACCACTTCGTCTTCACCTAACTGACCAACATTCACGCCATCGACCATAACGTCGGCGGTACCGCTGATGATGGTGTACACCATATCGGCATCGTCGCCCTGGCGGATAATCATTTCGCCAGCTGAGAAGTTCATAAAACCAGCTACAGGTTTTACCTGGTCACGGGTAATCTCGGCCAGTTGATTGGTCAGCATTGAATTCAGCGTTACCAGATAGTGGCTCCAGCAGTGCTGGCGGCGTTTATCTGCGTAGATATGCAGCAGGAAGTCATCCCGATTGATCGGTTGCAGCTCGACATAGCCATCGGTACTTAACGTCAGAGAAGGCTGGTGGAAAGATTGGGAGATGCCAATCAGATCGCCTTCTTCGTAGCTCAGAATGGTGGTGTCGTTCGACGACAGATTAATGATGCCATCCTGTACTAAGAACAGAGTGTCTTCGTCGTACTGCTCGTAGAGGTCATCGAGGTTTTCGAAGGTCACCAGCGGTTGCTCGTTGGTAAAACCCTCGAGTAACTCGCGCGCGAGTTGCTGCAGACGAGGAGAAGTCTCGTCAAACCCTTTAGCGTTGTCGTTTCCGTTCAGATACATGGTGCCCTCTCTTGCCTCTGCGAGCAATTCATCAATGCTATTACTTTAACGGCACCAGCCGGAGAAGGAAGCGTTCAGAATTGCGGATGATAACTGAGTCACAGATTAGGTGAATGTCGCAGCCGTGTGCCGAGCTTGACCGACATCTGTATCTCCTGAGCATCTAACTCTGGCGGAAAATAACAGCCGCTGATTTTTGCGTCAGCGAGACTGGCGCCATCTAACGTACAGCCGCGGAAATCAATACCGCGCAAGTCCGCACCACGGAAATAGGCATCAGTCAGGTCCATACCTGTGAGATTAAGTTTGCGCAGATCCAGCCCCCGAAGATCACAACTGCGCAGATCGCACTGTTGGCCGCCATCACGCGCTTGGTTAAACCCGGCAACGTCATCATTTCTCAGCATCTGGTACATCGGGTCCTGGCTGATATGGGGTGTGGTCATACACAAGCTCCTGCAATACACTTCTTGTTCCGTTCAGTATAGATACAAGCTCCTGTCTTGCTTCCCGCATTCCTGTTAAGTAGCCGCTGGCACGACGAAGGCGATAAAACCTGCCTGACTTTCTGGTGGTCCACACCCCAAGGCCCGGTACGGACACGTATCGAGCACCCCTGTGTCTGCTTTATCAGACAGGAAGATACGCAAAAAGCTGAACGTATCGTTCAGGCGCTGGGCTGGCCGGTCGACATCCGGCCGGTGGCGCTGAAATTATTCTCTGGTGACGCAGCTGCTGCCTGCTATCTTCCGTCTGATTATCTTTATCGCTGGCGGAATGCTCTGCGTGATCAGGGCGCAGACGTCTGGGAACTGGATATCCGCCCGACTGACCGCTATCTGATGGAACGTTTTATCGGTGCCAGTGCCAATATCCGTTATCAGGCACTACAGCCTATGGCTGATTGGAACGAAGCAACCGGTGTTGCTCTGGCCCCTTCCGAATACCGTCCGCAGTTGCGTTACCTTTCTATTGATATCGAAACGTCATTTCCCCGTGTGAACGAGCCAGATCGCCTCTTTTCTATTGCTTTCTATGCGCCGGAGTTCGAACACGTATTAATGGTGGCTGAACAGGCAGGGGAGGGCTTCGAAGCCGTCCCGGATGAAGCGCATCTGCTGCAACGCTTTCTCGACGTGATTCGTGACTTTGATCCGGATGTATTGATCGGCTGGAACTTTATTCAGTTTGATATGGCGTTTCTGCGGCGCAAATTTGCAGAGCACGGACTGACCTTTACTCTGGGGCGGGATGGCAGTGAGCTTGAATGGCGTCAGTCTTCTCAGAACCCGGATCGCATCTTTCTGCATGTACCCGGCCGGGCCGTGTTGGATGGCATTGAATGCCTGCGCGCGGCGACCTGGCAGTTTGAAAGCTTCGCTATGGACTCCGTCGCCAGCGAATTACTTAATGATGGCAAGCTACTGCATGGCGATGAGCGTGGTAACGACATTGAGTACCTGTTCGATGCCGATAAAACAAAGCTCGCTGCCTACAACCTGAAAGACTGTGAACTGGTCTGGCGCATATTTGAGCATACCGACCTGTTTGATTTTCTGGTGGAACGAGCTGCTTTGACCGGTCTTTTAATGGATCGTATGGGCGGTTCCGTAGCAGCCTTTGAGCATATGTATTTGCCGCGTCTGCATCGGGCAGGCTGGGTCGCACCGAATCTTGGTGATGGCTATAGTGCAGAAAAAAGTCCGGGCGGTTACGTGATGGACTCTGTCCCAGGATTATATAAACACGTTCTTGTGCTCGACTTTAAAAGCCTGTATCCCTCAATCATCCGCACCTTCCGGATTGACCCTTTGGGGC
>JAYNJA010000076.1:0-11757 GCA_038109705.1 Thalassolituus sp.
AATATTCACTCAAGCCTCTCTCACCTGTCACAGGCAATTGTCTGAAATCTGAACCGATGCTAAATTATAACAACTGTTATAACAAGGTGGATTTATGGCTAAGAATGATCCTGCCGTGCGCCGCCGCTTAGTGGGTGGAGCGGCTCTGATGATCTCTCAGCGGGGCGTCAGCCGGACCAGCATTCGTGAAGTGGCGAAGTTCTCAGGCACGCCGCTCGGGTCGACCTATCACTATTTTCCTGATGGCAAAAAGCAACTGATCACCGAGGCAGTACAGATGGCAGGCCGGTTTATTGAAAAGCAGCTGGAGAAGTCATTCGCTCAGGGGCTGGAGTTTGGAATCCGAGCCTTTGTGCAGTACTGGCGCGACGATGCCGTGACGTCTGATTTCCGTAATGGTTGCCCAGTGCTTGCGGTATCTGTCGATGAGCCCGCCGATGAAGACGGCTATGCCGCTCTTGATGCCGCCGCTGAAACCTTTGCCCGCTGGCGTGCCCTGCTCGCGGAACAACTCGAGAAACACGGAGCGGCACCTGCACAGGCACAATCGTTGGCCACCATGATCGTTGCTTCTATTGAAGGCACGGTACCTATGTGCCGGGCGCAACGCTCTACCGAACCCCTGGATCACGTCGAGGAACAACTGCTCTCGCTGATCCGCATGAACACGAACACTTAAGAGTTGCCGGAGACGTTTATGGCACTTATCGAACAAACCCTGCAAACCAACGATCCAGAGCGGAAACTCCAGATCCGTTTATTCAACAAACACCAGAGCACCAGGGTCGTGGTGATTGCCGGTGCAATGGGGGTGCCGCAAACCTGCTACGAAAAGTTCGCGCTCTGGCTGAACGAACAGGGAATGTCAGCCATCACGTTCGACTATTACGGTATGGGCGCATCTGTAGATAAACCACTGAAGCAGATCAACACCAATATGTTGCAATGGGGCGAGTACGACTGTGATGCCATCATCCGTTTTGTTCGTGAAAATTACCCTGGGCAGACGTTCTATTGGGTTGGCCACAGTGTTGGCGGCCAGCTACTGGGGATGACGCCGTCGATTAATATGGTGGATAAAGCCATCACCATGGCAAGTGGGAGTGGTTACTGGCGCCATAACTCGCCAGAGACCAAACGCTTTGTCTGGGCCCTGTGGTACGGCATCGCCCCCGTAGCCGTGACACTGAAGGGATACTTTCCAGGCGACCGCCTGAACATGGTGGGCGACCTGCCCGCCAATGCGATGCGACAGTGGTGGCGCTGGTGCAAGAATAAAGACTACGCCGTCGGTTACGAAGGCCAGTGGCTGCGTGATCAGTTTGCTTCGGTGACAATACCTATCACCTCGATTTCGTTCAGCGACGATGAAATGATGTCGGCCCGCAATATCGAAAACCTGCATTCATTCTTCACCAGTAGTGAGCGCAAGATGATTCGTATCAGTCCGAAAGACATCGGCGAAAAACGCATCGGCCACCTGACCTGGTTCAGGGACAAATTCCGCGACAGTCTGTGGCAAACAACCATTCTTCCGCAACTGACGCACTGACACACTCAGCCCTTCAATACTCCGCCTGTCATGATCCCGTGACCAGGCGGAGATTAATTCGCCAAATAATCCAGGATATTCCTTGCAGAAATACAAAGTAGTTACATTACTTTGTATAAAGCCTACGCTTTTACTATTTTTAATTACCGATTCGTCATCAGGGTGAAACTGGCACCGTGAATACTGATCGCAGAATAAATACTCCTTCTGCTATCCGATATCACGTAGGTTTTTGCTGTGGCTCCGAAGTTATTAGAACAAAGTCTGGACGACGTCATCCGTCAGGAAGCGATATACACTGTACTGCAACCCATCGTCGATCTGAACCAACAATGTGCCTTCGGATACGAAGCCCTGACCAGAACAAAATCAGACAATCTACTGCAGAATCCCGATCTTCTGTTCGATACAGCGCAGAGCTTTAATCGCCTCACCGAGCTGGAAACCTTATGTCTGAAAACCGCTGTCAGCTATTTTTCGAACCGAGAATCTGACGCTCTATTATTCATCAATGTCTGCCCTGAAAGTCTGATCTATTATTCGGAGCATCTGAGTGACGCCCTCACATTCCTCAGACACTTCAATATGTCACCGGCAAATCTGGTGCTTGAGATTTCGGAACGTTTTCCCATCGAAAATGCAAGTGAGCTGAAACATACACTCAGCCTGCTCAAACATGCCGGTTTCTCTATCGCCATTGATGATTTGGGCAGCGGCTATTCAGGACTGAAACTCTGGTCGGAACTGAATCCGGATTTTATAAAAATTGACCGGCATTTTATCGATCAGATTGATCAGGACCCGGTCAAGCAGGCCTTCGTCAATTCCGTTGTCCAGCTATGTGAGCAATTGAATTGTGAGGTGATTGCAGAAGGCATTGAAACCGATGCCGAACTGGCGACGTTACGCAGCATGGGCATTAATCTCGCACAGGGGTATCTGTTGGGTAAACCGCAGCGAGAGCCGGAATTTTCGCTGCCGAACAGCGATAATAATCAGCACTCGCTGATATCACGGAATGCACTGGACCGACCGATCGGTGACCTGTGTCATCCACTGACATGTGTTGCTCCTGAAACGTCCATGCACGAAGCCGATCTGATTTTTGCAGAAGTTCCGGAGCTGGCATCCGTCCCCGTTCTGGAAGACGGTATGCCTCTTGGCCTGATTCACCGGAATACCATACTTGAGAACTTCGCACGCCCTTATGGCCGGGCCCTGTTTGAAAAGCGTCCTGTACGCTCATTTATTGAGAGTGATGCCCTGATCGTGGATTACCACGACAGCATCAGTAAGGTCAGTAAGAAAGTGACCGACTGCACGACGTTGAACATGATGCAGCCGGTGATTATTACGCGGGACGGACGCTACGAGGGCGTTGTCGAAACCCGCACTCTACTGCGCCACATTACCGATGCTCAGATCCAGACTGCCCGCTACGCCAATCCGCTTACCATGCTGCCGGGTAATGTGCTCATCGACGAGCATATCGACCAGCTCAGTCATATGGGCAAGGAGTTTCAATTGCTCTATCTCGATCTGAACTATTTCAAACCGTACAACGATCTCTACGGCTACCGGCAGGGAGACGCAGTATTACGTTCGCTTGGCAATATCCTGTTAAAAGAGGCCTCAGGGCAACATTTTGTCGGACATATCGGTGGCGATGACTTCGTGATCGTGGCCCAGGAGCGCGATGTATCAAGTCTTTGTCAGCGGATACTCGGGAGTTTTCTGTCGCGCACGGATGATTACCATCATCCGGACGACGTCCGCCGTGGATATCTCTGCGTGTCTGATCGTGAAGGCAAAAATAATCAGGTGCCGTTACTGGGTCTGTCCATTGGGGTCGTACCGTCGGCACTGATCTGTGACGGCGATACCCAGACTCTGGCGGTACTGGCGGCGAAAGCGAAGAAGCTGGCAAAAGCACAACCGGGAAGCAGCTGGTACTGCCTGCACGAAGAAACAGCATCCACTTGTCTGAGTGAACGTCAGCGCCCGGACCTCAGCCTTGTGGGAAGTGCCTGAAACTGTCTCATATGGTCACTGGCCGGGCAGGGCTCGTATCGTAAACTCTGTCTCTCGTGCATTCAGGAAGAGGCATATGATATTTCTGCGCTCATTTGTGACCTGCCTTGTGGTCCTTCTACATATGATCATCGCAGGTTGCGGTGGGAGCAGTGACAGCTCGCACCCCGCCACCATAGAAGAAGAGATTCCACCCACCGCCATAGTGGATACTGACACAGATGACAGCGCATCAGGCGGCGAAGGCATTCTTCTCAGTCAGCACCTTGGTAGTCTGTATCAGAGATTTGCATGGGCGGGACCCGTCCGTGATCCGATGCGCGATGAGCTGGAACTACAGACCGCTGCGACCTTCTCGTCATTAACAGAATCTGAGAAAGCGACCCTGTCAGACATCGCATCTGCGGGCGATATCATCGCTCAGATAGGAGGACTGGGCTCGGCAAAAATTGATCCGGGCGCGACGGATGCAAGCGCTCTGTTCAGCGATTATATGAACGCCATCATTGCCGATAACGGAGAAGCATGGCGCCTTGCTGTACGCCAACGGGCCGCAGAAGTGGCGGCGGTACTCACTGACGATCAACGGCTCTACTGGCAGATCGGAAATGAGGTCAACGCCAGCAGCTACACTCGCAATGCGGTGCTGTATTTCGACAACAATACTGGCGGTCTGAGCGACGCCGCCTTCAGTATGAAGGTCTACGCAGAATACTTTCTTGCGCCCACAATTCAGGGCTTTATCGAAGCCGAAAGCGACTCAGGAAAAGACGTCAGAGTGGCCCTTGGTTCGGTCTCTGCCTTCGCGGCCCCTGCCTCTCAGACATTTCTGAATGATCTTCTGAGTTATGAAATCGAAGGCAACTACGCGCCAGCACTGGCCGGTCGGCAGGTTCACGAGCTGGTCGACCTGATCACCATTCACTATCTGGCCCATTCTCACGATGCCAATGATCCGGAACACTGGCGACATGTGCTCACCGACCTCCATGAACAATGGGTTCACGATAATATCGAGGGCGTCTGGACCACCGAAGAAGTGGGTATCAATGTCGCATCAGGTGGGTCGGGGGCCGGTGCCGCGCTTGTGGTCGCTGCACGCTACCTGGACTGGATCGCAACCCGCCAGTTATCCCCGCGCCAGTCCCGCTGGTTCTACTATGGGACTACCGCAGGACCGGACGGACAGAGCATCTCCGACAGCATGACCCAGCTGAGCGCTCTGCTGGATGGGCAGACGATAAGGTTTCTGTCAGCGACGGTGCTCGACAGCGCCGTCGAAATCAGGACATTCGCCACTACAGACCAGGGACTCGTCATCATAGTATCCGGGTTGGATGATTCGCCGGTCACCGTGAGCGACATCAATATTGATCTGCCACCGGGGAGTCAGTATCTCAGTGAAGGCCTGATCACAGCCAGCAGTGCCTGGTTATACAGCGGCACTGGTACCAGTCATCCACCGGTAAGCGCGATGCTGGACAACAATACCCTCACACTTCAACCTCTCAACGACGTGACGCTCTCACGCCTGGACTCCCTCCTTATTTATATCGAATAAGCGTCTATCCGCTACGGCGTCTTTCGCCCTGTCCGCAAACCGTGCGAAACCCGGTATAATGCGCGTCTCTATCACTGACAAGAATTACGCGGCATGAATCCAGATCTGAGCAAGCTCCAGCCCTATCCCTTTGAGAAACTGGCAACACTGAAAGGCGCAGTCACCCCGCCTGCAGATCTGGAGCATATCGCCCTGTCGATTGGCGAACCTAAGCACCCTGCCCCTACATTTGTACTTGATACTCTGCGTTCTGAATTGCAGCGTGTTGAGAACTATCCGACGACTAAGGGCCTGCCAGAACTGAACTCAGCCATCGCCAGCTGGCTGGAGCGTCGCTTCTCACTGGAAAACGTAGATCCGGTATCACAGGTCATTCCGGTTAACGGTACCCGTGAGGCAATTTTTGCTTTCACTCAGGCGGTGGTAAACCGTTGTCAGTATCGTCCATTGGTTGTGTCTCCTAATCCTTTCTACCAGATCTACGAAGGCGCAGCGTACCTGTCAGGCGCAGAGCCGCACTTCTTACCGTGCCTGGAAGAAAATGGCTTCAATCCGGATTTCGATGCCGTGCCTGAAGAAGTCTGGCACCGCTGTCAGCTGCTGTTTGTCTGCACTCCGGGCAACCCAACCGGTTCTACACTGAAACTGGACGACTTCAAAAAGCTGATCGATCTGGCTGACCAGTACGATTTTGTTCTGGCGAGTGATGAATGCTATTCCGAAATTTATGTCGATGGTGCCGATGCACCGCTGGGCCTGCTGGAAGCGTGCGAACAACTCGGCCGCAAAGACTTCAAACGCTGCGTGGTCTTCCATTCACTGTCAAAGCGCTCAAATCTGCCAGGCCTGCGTTCTGGTTGTATTGCCGGCGACGCCGACCTGCTGAAGCCGTTCCTGCTCTACCGTACCTATCATGGCTGCGCCATGCCGGTTTATACCCAGCTGGCAAGCATCGCCGCATGGAATGATGAGCAGCACGTGATAGCTAACCGCATTGAGTACACCCAGAAATTCCGTTCTGTACTGGATATCCTCAGCCCTGTGCTGGATGTTAAACAAACCGAAGCCAGCTTCTATTTATGGCCAAAGACTCCGATTAACGAAGAGACCTTTGCCCAGCAGCTGTTTGCTCAGCAGAACGTCACTGTATTACCAGGGTCATACCTGTCCCGTACCGTTGATGACATTAATCCGGGCACCAACCGCATCCGCATGGCGCTGGTTGCTGAAACCGCAGAATGTACTGAAGCGGCACTCCGCATCCGTAAATTTATTGAATCTCTGTAAGGAGTGATGAGATGAGCAGCCCATTTGGCCAAAGCATCACCAGCGAAGACGTTATCGACACCCTGAGTTTTTTCGACGACTGGGAAGAGCGCTACAAGTACATCATCGACCTTGGCAAAGAGTTACCGCCAATGGACGATGCAAAGAAAACTGAAGAGTATCTGCTGAGCGGCTGCCAGAGCCAGGTATGGATTGATTCAGTAATGGATGGCGACAAGCTGGTATTTGAAGCCGACTCAGATGCGCACATCGTGCGTGGTTTGCTAGGAATGGTGCTGGCGGCGTACAACTACAAAACACCGGCAGAGATTCTGGCGTTTGATATCGACGAATACTTCAAACAGGTCGATCTGGTTAAGCACCTGAGTCCGACCCGAGGCAACGGTCTGCGCTCTATGGTTCAGAAAATCAAAGACACCGCGGCTGCAGCGTAATTTTCGACATCAGCTTCGATTAACTGCTGAATTAAATGGCTTAACTCAAGCTTTAACCGGTGAAGTAACCCAGTGGTTCGGGATGCGATAAAAAATATCCCTGACCACAGCACACCGCCGCAGTGCGAAGAAACGACAATTCCTCTGCCACTTCTATACCTTCTGCAACGATCGAATATCCCTGAGTCCGGGCAAACACCTGAAGCGCAGCAAGTAACGACTGGTGCTCAGGCTGTAAATGAATATCCCGGATCAGACTCATATCCAATTTAATAATGTCTGGGCTCAACTGCAGAATATGCCGCATGCTGGCATAGCCCGCCCCGGCATCATCAATCGCCAGTTTCATACCTGCATCACGCAATGGCTGCAGGCGGCGCTTCATTGCGATGTAATCCGTAATCTGTCGGTGTTCTGTCAGCTCCAGCACCAAACGCTGACTATCATCAGGCGAGAACCACTCCAGCAGATCAAAATTTGTCAGAAATTGTGGCGTTACGTTCATAGCGACATAACAGGCTGGAGGTAAATTATTCAGCGCCTGCTGAACCAGTTCGACCATTCTTAAACCCACTATCGAAGATAACCCCAGCTGGTCAACGTCGTGGAAAAAAGTTTCCGGGCAGAATTCAGGATTACAACTGGAGCGGGCCAATAGCTCGTAACCGACTATCGACATGCCCGAAAGTCCATAAATCGGCTGCGCATGCAGCACAAGTTCATCACGGTCGATCATACCGGTAATGTCTTCTTTGCGGCGCACTGAAGCAGCAAACGCACTACGGGAGTCTTCGATTAACGAGGCGATAACATCGGCGAAGACACGCATCAAAGTCAGACTTCGATGATTTAAACCCTGAACGGTATAACGACTGAAAACACAGAACGTACCGAAAACGGAACCATCACTGAGGATAATAGGAACACCAATATAGGAAGCAATCTGCAGACGCTCAGTCACGGCCATGGCTGAGGTAATACTGTTGTCACTGGTGTTTGGAATAACTTCGGGTAACTGCCCTTCAGCTATCTTGTGGCAATAGCTTTCCCCTAAGGGATCGGAATCACCAATGCCGATAGAGGTCGCGCCCAGAGTCGCATCAAGGTAACGGAAATAGCGACGCCCGCTGCTGAACTCGGAAACAAAGCCAACTTCCATATTGAGCCGGCGCCTGACGGAGTGAATCAGACTTTGAATGGCCGTATTGTATGCCTTCTCGCCCTGTAACTGGCCGACATCAATGGCATCCGCCAACTGGCATGCCATATCAAAACCCACACCCATATCCCTGGCCTCTTTGAAATACAAAAGCAATATAGCACGAGAGGATTTAAGTTACAGCTGAGTTGCCAGCACCCGGGTCACCCGTCTGATTATGTTTACAGCGCGACAAGCGGCCTTAGATCCAGCGCCTGACCTTAGACTTATAAGCCTGATACTCATCCCCAAACAGCTCAACCAGTATCCGCTCTTCAGGGATAATCTGAAAACGAGTGATATAGAGTACAAACAGAATTGGCCCAGTGAATGCCAAAGGCGCCTCGAGCCAGATGGCTAATGCGGTCAAAAGAAAGGCCATACCGAGATACATAGGATTCCTTGTGGCTCGATAAATGCCACTGGTGACCAGATGTGACGCCCGCTCAATATGCACAGGGTTAATGGTCGTTTTACTGCGAATAAACGACAGCAGCCCACTTGAGTCGAACAACAACCCAACAATCACCAGAATCGCAGTTACTATCTGGGCACCGGTTCCCCACCACGCCACCTGATATGTGAATACAGACAAGCACCACATAAACAGAGCACACAGCGCACCGACCACAGGTGGTGGAATTTTATGTTCTAACCAACTCATATCATTGCTCCCGAGAGTCGTATTCGGTCTGGGCTGCCAGAACTGCATCCATATTATGCTCAGCCCAGTGCGCCAGCGCCGATACACTTTCATTCAGCGTTGCACCCAGTTCGGTCAGTGAATATTCCACGGTGACCGGTACAGTGGCAAATACCTGGCGACTCAACAAACCATCGCGCTCCAGCTTTTTCAGGGTCTGCGACAGCACCTTTTGAGAAATTCCTTTTATGTCGCGCTTCAGCTGATTAAAGCGCACCGGCTCTTCCTGTAACCGATCAAGAATCAGCAGTGCCCACTTATCCGCAAGACGGTCGAGCACCAATCGCGTCGGGCAGCGGTTTTCGTAAACATCGTAAGCATATTCCACGGATTACCTCCTCATATTCGTTTACAGACACTCCATCTCGTCGAATGGGCACGGTTACCCAGAGGAAACCATGTTACGTAAAAGTGCCTTCTTACGTTCAGTTCTGCATGAGTATACATTACCTACATGGTTTCTTTTTGATACTTACTTAACAAATAGAGGATACTCCTATGACAAACGTACTCGTACTCGGCGCAACCGGCCATGTAGGCCAGCCACTGGTCAGCGCACTGCTGGAGAAAGGCGTCGCCGTTAAAGCGGCGTCACGCTCAGGTAAAGATATCGGTGCGGCCAAGGGCACCGTGTTTGACTACTTCGATTCAGCCACCATTAACCCCGCCTTTGAAGGCGTTGACGCTGCGTATGTCATGCTCGCTGGCGGCTACACCGGTGCCGACACACTGCTGCTACCAGTCATTGCCGCAGCGAAAGAGCACGGCGTGAAAGTCGTACTGCAGACCGCCTTTGGCGTGAACGCCGACGACAGCATCCCATACCGTAAAGTTGAACTGGCCTTAGAAGCCGCAGGTATTCCTTACGTGATTCTGCGTCCGAACTGGTTTATGGATAACTTTCATACCTTCTGGAAAGCAGGGATAGATCAGGGCGTGATTGCACTGCCGGCAGGTGAAGGCAAATCAGCCTTTATTGATGTACGCGATATCGCAGCCGTTGCAGCACAGGCACTGACCAGCGATGAATTCGATAACCAGGCGCTGGACCTGACTGGACCCGAGGCACTATCTTACGCGGAAGCGGCCAGCATGATTAGCGAAGCAACCGGCAAAACCGTCAGCTACAGCGCCATCAGCGATGCAGACTTTATTGCCGGTATGGTCAACGCTGGGCTGCCAAAAGACTACGCAGAATTTCTGACCTCGATCTTCTACCCGGTACGCGAAGGCTGGACCGCAGCTGTAACCGATGCCGTCGAAAAGGCCACAGGTAAAACGCCGCGCTCACTAGCGCAGTACATTGCTGATCACTCAGCTGAGCTGTAAAGGTCGAAAGCTAAAGGCCAGGCAATAAAAAAGGCGCCGAGGCGCCTTTTTCGTTCAGATCAAAAATCGGATTAACCGATCTTTGGATCCAGTGCACCGCTCTGGTACTTCTCGAACATATCGTCGAGGGAGATCGCTTTGATCTTAGACGCGTTGCCTGCAGTACCGAACGCTTCGTAACGTGCGATACAGATATCTTTCATCGCAGTTACAGACTCTTTGAAGTACTTACGTGGGTCGAACTCAGATGGGTTCGCAGCCAGGAAGCGACGGATCGCACCAGTAGACGCCAGACGCAGGTCAGTATCGATGTTTACTTTGCGAACGCCGTACTTGATACCTTCAACGATCTGCTCAACAGGCACACCGTAAGTTTCTGGGATTTCACCACCAAACTCATTGATGATCGCCAGCCATTCCTGAGGCACAGAAGAAGAACCGTGCATTACCAGGTGAGTATCCGGAATACGCTTGTGGATCTCTTTGATACGGTCGATCGCCAGAATGTCACCAGTTGGTGGACGAGTGAACTTATACGCACCGTGAGAAGTACCACAAGCAATCGCCAGCGCATCAACGCCAGTCTTCTTAACGAAGTCAGCCGCTTCTTCCGGGTCAGTCAGCATCTGGTCGTGAGACAGAGTGCCTTCCGCACCGATACCATCTTCTTCACCTGCCTGACCGGTTTCAAGAGAACCCAGACAACCCAGTTCACCTTCTACCGATACGCCACACGCGTGAGCCATATCTACGGTGCGCTTAGTAACATCAACGTTGTACTCGTATGAAGTCGGAGTTTTACCGTCTTCACCCAGAGAACCGTCCATCATTACCGAGCTGAAGCCCAGCTGGATAGAACGCTGACATACCGCCGGAGACGTACCGTGATCCTGGTGCATACACACAGGAATATGAGGGAACTCTTCGATAGCAGCCAGAATCAGGTGGCGCAGGAAAGGCGCACCCGCGTACTTACGGGCGCCCGCAGAGGCCTGTACGATCACAGGAGAATCCGTTTTATCTGCCGCTTCCATGATGGCGCGCATCTGTTCGAGGTTGTTTACGTTGAACGCAGGAACGCCGTAGCCGAACTCGGCTGCGTGGTCCAGCATCTGACGCATGCTGATCAATGCCATGAGAATTACCTTAACCGGTTTTGAAATCTGGGCCGTATTCTAACGACTAAAGGAAGGGATAGAAACCTCGGGGGAAGAATGTCGGGCGGCAAGGTGGTCAAAGGGCGGAGGCAAGCTGCTGGGGCATGGAGCTATGGAACCTGACAATTTCAGTACTATCAACGAGAGTGAAGGCGGGCTGCTGACCTTGCCGCCTGTAAATTGCGCCTTTCCTGAACAAAAAACCAAGCCGCAACATCATCAGAGAACTCTGAGACGTTTACTCGCTTCCAATTCGTGATTTCTGTCTAAAACGACACAAAAATTTTCCAGCAGTCCAGCTTTCCACACCCAATTTTCTATCGGCAATTTTTACGCCGGAGTAACCAGATGCTCTCTCTAACTATGACTGTCTGAGTAGCTCTTAATTCGTGATTTCTGCCTAAAACGACACAGAAAGTTGCCAGCAGTCTAGTTTCCCAAAACCTATGCTCTATCGGAAATTTTCACGCTTCAGAAACCAGCTACTATCTCTAACTATAATTGT
>JAYNJA010000077.1:0-11682 GCA_038109705.1 Thalassolituus sp.
GGATCAGGGCATCACGCCGGAAAAGGGGATCGGAAGGGGCCTGCCCCTTGCAGAAGAACAACGATTTGGCGGAAGCCAGAAAAGACTCCCTGCCGAAGGCCGCTACTCCCTGCAAAGGTCCGTCGCAGCCAAAGAAGTCCGCCCACCGAAGGTGGCTACAAAGAAGGTGGCTACAAAGAAGGTGGCTACAAAGAAGGTGGCAAAAGAAAGGCGGCTAATCAGCCGCCTCAACAAATCATCCGAAGAACAACTTGGCGAGCTCCTCGCCCGGATCTTCCGCCCGCATAAAGGCTTCGCCGACCAGAAACGCATTCACATCACGCTCACGCATCGCGGCCACATCTTCACGCCCCAGAATGCCACTCTCGGTAACCAATAAACGATCCGCCGGTACTTTATCCAGCAAACCAAACGTGGTCTCTAACGTCAGGTCGAAGGTATGCAGGTTACGGTTGTTGATACCCACCAGAGGCGTCTGCATGGTCAGTGCCGTTTCCAACTCTTCACCGTCGTGCACTTCAACCAGCACGTCCATACCCAGCTCATGGGCGATGCCTTCGAGGTCCTGCAGCTGCATTTTGCTGAGTGCTGAAACGATCAAAAGTACGCAGTCGGCGTTGATCGCACGGGCTTCGTAGATCTGGTAAGGATCAACAAGGAAGTCTTTACGGATCACCGGCAGGCTACACGCTGCTCGGGCAGCCTTAAGAAAATCTTCATGGCCCTGAAAATAGTCACGATCGGTCAGCACAGACAAACACGCTGCACCGGCTTTTTCGTAGGATTCTGCAATTTCCTGCGGGACAAAGTTCTCACGCAGTACACCTTTAGATGGTGATGCTTTTTTGATTTCAGCAATCACCGCTGGCAGGCCGGCATCGACTTTGGCTTTCATCGAGCGGTAGAAGCCACGCAGTGCTTCTTTGTCCATATCAAGCGCCTGAGCTTTCAGCTCATTCAATGGCAGTGTCGCGCTACGCTGTGCGACTTCTACAGCTTTGGTGTCGATGATTTTTTTCAGGATGGTCGGTGTATTCATAGCAATTCTTTCGTGCCGCTCAGCGGTCGTTGTCTTCCGCCAGCAGTCCGGAGAAGCTGACCAGTTCATTCAGTTTTTCCAGCGCCAGACCCGAGCAGATTGCATCATCAGCCATGGCCACGCCTTCTTTCAGCGAAGATGCCAGATTCGCAGCATAAATCGCGGCACCGGCATTCAGCGCAAGGATATCAGCGGCTTTCTTACCGGCGGCGGTCTCACGCTTGCCCAATGCATCTTTAATAAGCGCCAGTGATTCTTCTGCACTGTCGACGCTGAGGCCGGTCAGAGACTGAGATTCGATACCCAGATCTTCAGGCAGAATCACAAACTCATGAATCTCCCCGTCTTTCAGTTCACAAGCGTAGGTTTCTGACGCCAGGCTGATTTCGTCCAGACCGTCTTTGGAGTGCACCACCAGAATGTGGCCGCCACCCATGCGCTGCAGGACTTCAGCAATCGGGCGAACCAGCGCTTTCGAGAATACGCCGATCACCTGATTCGACACACCCGCTGGATTCGTCATCGGGCCAAGAATATTAAAGATAGTGCGCAGACCGAGGGATTTACGAGGGCCAATCGCGTGCTTCATCGCACTATGATGCGATGGTGCGAACATAAAGCCCACTCCCAGCTCGTCGATACAGCGGGCAACCTGCTCGGCGCTTAATGCGAGGTTCACTCCAGCGGCTTCAAGCAGATCAGCACTGCCGGATTTTGACGACACGCCACGGTTACCGTGTTTGGCAACTGTGCCACCTGCGGCTGCGACAACAAATGAAGATGCCGTAGACACGTTAAACAGGTTGGCGCCATCACCGCCGGTACCGACGATATCGACGGCATTTTCAGCCTTCACTTTTACACCAGTTGCCAGTTCGCGCATCACAGTCACTGCACCAACGATCTCGTCGATACTTTCACTTTTCATACGCAGCGCGACTAAAAAAGCACCGATCTGAGCATCATCACACTGGCCAGTCATGATCTGACGCATCACGTCGATCATTTCACTGGTCGATAAATCCTGACGTTCTACGACACGCCCGAGAGCTTCTTTGATATCCATAAATGTCTTCCTCAGTTGCGCTCGAGCCTGGTTTTCAGAAAGTTATCTAATAGCTTGTGGCCGTGCTCTGTCAGAATCGACTCGGGGTGAAACTGCACCCCTTCAATCGCCAGTTCTTTGTGACGCACACCCATGATTTCTTCCATGCTGCCGTCCGGGTTTTCAGTCCAGGCGGTTATTTCCAGACACTCCGGCAGGTTCTGCTTATCAATCACCAGCGAGTGGTAACGCGTCGCTTTGTACGGGTTCGGGATATCACTGAATACACCGATGCCGGCGTGATGAATATCCGACGTTTTGCCGTGCATCACCTGTCCGGCACGAATGATGTCACCACCAAACACCTGGCCAATGCTCTGATGGCCAAGGCAGATACCCAGAATCGGTAATTTACCGGCAAAATAGCGGATGGCCTCCATCGAAATACCCGCTTCATTCGGGGTACACGGCCCAGGTGAAATCACCAGATGATCTGGCTTAAGCGCTTCGATCTCTTCGATGGTAATTTCGTCGTTACGGAATACCTTTACGTCAGCGCCGAGTTCAGTGAAGTACTGCACGACGTTGTAGGTAAAGGAGTCGTAGTTATCAATCATTAACAGCATAACAGTCTCCTTTACTGATCCAGTCCGGCCGCAGCCATTGCCACCGCACGGAACACCGCACGGCCTTTGTTCATGGTTTCTTTCCACTCAAGACGCGGCACAGAATCGGCCACGACGCCAGCTCCCGCCTGAATATTGAGGATGCCGTCTTTAATCACTGCAGTACGGATCGCAATAGCGGTGTCCATATTGCCGTTCCAGCTCAGGTAGCCCACAGCACCGCCATAGACGCCTCGTTTGGTGGATTCGAATTCGTCGATGATTTCCATGGCACGGATCTTAGGCGCGCCACTTAAGGTGCCGGCAGGATGTGCTGCACGCAGTACATCCATGGCGGTAATACCGTCTTTAACTTTGCCAGTCACGTTTGAAACTATGTGCATCACATGGCTGTATCGTTCGACCACCATCTGATCAGTCACTTTCACTTCACCAGACTTTGCGATACGTCCGACATCATTACGACCCAGGTCGATCAACATCAGGTGCTCAGCAATTTCTTTCGGATCTGACAGCAGCTCTTCTTCGAGCGCTTTGTCTTCTTCCAGTGTCTGACCACGGTAACGGGTGCCCGCAATCGGTCGCACCGTTACCTCGCCGTCTTCAAGACGTGCCAGAATTTCCGGCGAAGAACCCACCACATGGAAATCGCCCAGATTAAGGCAATACATATAAGGCGACGGATTCAGCGTACGCAGTGCCCGGTACACATCTACCGGGTTACCGTCATACGGCACACGCATACGCTGAGAAATCACGCACTGCATGATGTCACCAGAGAGTACGTATTCTTTGATCTGATCCACGGCGTCCATAAATTCCTGCTCACCGAAGCAGGAGCGGAAATCTTCTTCGTGGATTTCCTGCGGCGCGCGTAATTTACCTACGTCACCCTGATACGGAGAACGCAGAGTTTCACGCAATTCATCCAATCGGGCTTCTGCGTTTGCCAATGCATTATCCTGTGACGGATCTGCCATCACGATGAGATGCAGCTTACCGCTGAGGTTATCAAACACGACGACTTCTTCAGACACCATCAACAGGATATCCGGAGTGCCGATTTCATCCTTCGGGCAGGAATCCTTCAGGCGTGGTTCGATATAACGAATCGTGTCGTAACCAAAGTAACCGACCAGACCACCATCGAACTTCGGCAGCCCTTGAAGTTCCGGAACCTTGAAACGCTGCTGAAACGCTTCGATATAGGCGAGCGGATCTTCAACGGTTTCTTCACTGACAACTTCACCATCGCGTAACAGGCTGACGACATAGCCATTGATGCGGATTACGTCACGTGCCGGCAGACCAATCATGGAGTAACGGCCCCACTTTTCACCGCCCTGTACAGATTCAAACAGGTAGGTGTAAGGCTGATCAGCCAGCTTCAGATAGGTGGTCAGGGGGGTGTCGAGGTCAGCGAGAACCTGACGAGCGACAGGAATACGGTTATAGCCCTGCTCTGCCAGAGCAGCAAAATCTTGCGGAGTCATAAGGAACCTTCATTTGTTAAGCGCAATGATACCAAAAGGCGATTAAGTTTGGGCGCTTAACACCATCGACAGGTCAGAAGATGACCTTGTTGAAATGGGCGGCTGTATTGGAAAAACACCGCAGACTCCGGATTTGAAAAGTTAGATAACTGAAGAATAACGGCTGAGGCCTGATCGGGCAAGGCCAGCACCAGGATTCTTCGCTAAAAGCGCAAGGAAGATATAGGAAGAGAATCAACGCCAATCGAGTACCGGCCAGCCTCGCTGCCCCGCCGCTTCAATCAACTGAGGATTAGGGTTAAGAACCACTGGCTGACCGACCGCTTCAAGCAAAGGTAAATCGGCATGGCTATCTGAATAAAATGCCGCATCGGCAAAGCTGTGCCCGGTTTTCTCAAGAAATCTCATAGCCAGTTCCACCTTACCTTCGCCGTAACACAAAGGCTTGGTCAGCCCTTTGATTTTCTCATCTTCGACATGCAGGCGATTACTGATCACATGATGGATGCCTAGCTCTCTGCCATAGGCACCGGCCACAACCTCATCGGCTCCGGTGATCATAACGATCTCTGTACCCTGTCGCTGATAGGCAAACAGTAGAGAAGCTGCCTGCGGATAAATATGCAGCTGTCCACGCTCGGCAAAAAAACTGTCTACAGAGCTCTGATAATCAGCCAGCGTCATTCCCCGCGTACGGGTGCGGTAGTAATTAGACAGACGGGTGTGGGTGACCCTGCCTTTTTTATAGGCACGGTAGAGTGACAACATAGCCAATGCAGCCTCGACCATAGCCCAACGGTCCTGACGGAAACGCCAGCGTATCCAGAGACTGTTGGCATCTTTGTTGATCAGGCTGTCGTCCAGGTCGAAGAACACTACCGGAACGTCATAGACTTTCATCCGGCCTCCTGTCCGACTTCATGTCCGATCTCATTTCTCATAGAGTCCAGACTACCACAATCGCGCCAACACCATAGTGTCCTCAATGTAAACCCAGTGTTTCAAACGGATAGCGGAAATTGTGACGGTTTACATTTTACCACCGAAACATGATTGACCTGACGCATGGCAGGAGTAACTTGAATAGTCCATCCTTAACTAAGGCACTGCAGAAAGCAGCGCCAACGCACTGTTAAAAAGGAGCGACTATGAAAGGTTTGGAAATCTCTTTCCGTGATATCGAACACTCTGACGCTATTGAATTCCAGATTCGGGAGAAAGCAGAAAAGCTTGCAGCGCGCTACGACGAAATCACCGGTATACGTGCCGTAGTAGGCCTGCCACATAATCACAGTCACAAAGGTAATATTGCTCATATCTCGTTAGAAGTCGGCTTGCCGGGTGAGGTTGTAGCTATCACTCACGACCAGCACGACAAGACAGAGCACGAAAACATGTATGTGGCACTTCGCGATGCGTTTGATAAAGCGCAACGTAAAGTCAGTAAGATTCATAACCGACGTATCGACAACAAACGTCGAATTCAGTGAACCTGATCCGTTCTGCAGCGATGCCGACTTAGGCATTAAAATAGCATTAAAAAAGGGGCCATCGGCCCCTTTCTTGTTTAATACTCAAAACGATCCACTGCAATCAGAGCTTACCGCTCAACAGCACCTGCAGCAGACCCGGACGGGAGAGGTCCGCGTACAGTGCCGCCAGCTCTTCAGGCGAATCGCGGAAATCTTCGCGAATCCAGCGCACGATAACTGCAAAAGAAGCCCCTGCCAGGTAATCAATCACATAGTGAATACGGCTATCGCTGCTGATACGCAGTTTGTGCGCTTCGATGTAGCGCTCAATCGTGCGACCAACGTAAGTCTTGAACTCATTCAGCAGAATGGCTTCAACGTCTTCAGCCACCAGCAACTTCGCAACCCCAGAATGGAGCTGCCACTGACGGAACATAAGCACCGCAATCTCAGGGTCAACGTTGGGCGACCGGGTCAGAATCGGATCAATCTGCTCGGCAAAATCGAGAAACATCTGCTCGATGTAGTAGCGCAGAAGATCATCTTTGGAGCGGAAGTGCAGGTAGAAGGTCGGACGGGCAACACCAGAATGCTCGCAGATATTTGCTACCGACAGCTTTGAATAGGGCTGTTCAGCCATCAGCTGCAGCAATGTGTTAACCAGTAAGCGCCTGGAGCGCTCTACCCTTTTGTCCAGTTCCTTCGCAGCGGCCACAGTCTCCCCCTGAAATCGCCTAAATATACAAATCGGCGTAAGTGTACATGATCTCATCATGGGTAGAAATGGGCAGAAAGTCTCAGGCATAAAAAAAGCCGCCCGGAGGCGGCTTTTCGGCCAGCTGACCCTGAAGTATCAGGATCAGGCTGTTTCAAACATCTCGTCAGTCAGACCGAACAGTGACTCAGCGCCACCTTTAACGGTTGCAGACAGACCAATGTAACGTGGCAGCAGGCGCTTAACGTAGAAACGTGCAGTTTCCACCTTTGCCTTATAGAAGCTGTCGTCCTGCTTAGGCAGAGCAATCACAGCCATCTTCGCCCACATGTAAGCGTAAGCGGCATAACCGAAGGTGTGCAGGTATTCAACAGAAGCCGCACCGATTTCGTTCGGGTTGCTCTGTGCCTGATCAATCACCCACTGAGTCAGGTCAGCCAGGTTTTCCATCGCAGCTTTCAGAGGCTCAACAAACTCAGCCGCCGCAGCATTGTCTGCCTGAGACGCGATAAAGTCGTTAACGTCCTGTTCGAACAGTTTGAACAGAGAGCCGTTAGTGCCAACGATCTTACGGCCCATCAGGTCGAGTGCCTGAATACCGTTAGTACCTTCATAGATCTGGGTAATACGCAGGTCACGTACGTGCTGCTCCTGACCCCACTCACGGATAAAGCCGTGACCACCAAATACCTGCTGACCCGCAATGGCGCTTTCCAGAGCCACGTCGGTCATGAAGGCTTTAGTGACTGGCGTCAGCAGTGCCACCATCTGTTCAGCGTGTTTCGCCTGTTCGGCATCATCGCTGTACTTAGAAGTATCGAGGAATGACGCCACGTAGGTTGAGAACGCACGGCCACCTTCGTTGAAGGCACGCATGGTCATCAGCATACGACGTACGTCAGGGTGCACGATGATCGGATCAGCGGCTTTGTCTTTCGCCACAGCACCGGTCGGAGCACGGCTCTGAATACGGTCACGAGCATAGGCAACAGCGTTCTGGTAAGAGTTCTCGGCAACGCCCAGCCCCTGGATACCCACACCCAGACGCTCGTAGTTCATCATAGTGAACATGCACGCCAGACCTTTGTTCTCTTCACCTACGAGCCAGCCTTTAGCACCGTCGTAGTTCATCACACAGGTCGCTGAACCTTTGATACCCATCTTGTGTTCGATGGAACCACAGGAGGCAGCGTTACGCTCACCCAGAGAACCATCTTCGTTCACCAGGAACTTAGGTACCAGGAACAGAGAGATACCTTTAGGGCCTGCTGGTGCATCCGGCAGTTTCGCCAGCACCATGTGGATGATGTTCTCCGCCATGTCGTGCTCGCCCCAAGTAATAAAGATCTTAGTACCGGTGATGTTGTAAGAGCCGTCAGCGTTTGGCTCAGCCTTAGTACGGATAATACCCAGGTCAGTACCCGCGTGCGGTTCGGTCAGGTCCATTGCACCAGACCATACGCCTGAGTACATGTTCGGCAAGTACTTTTCTTTCAGTTCCTGAGAACCGTGAGCGTTCAGAGACAGACACGCACCGGCAGTCAGCATTGGCGCCAGACCGAAGGCCATGTTAGAGCCCTGAACCATCTCTTCAACCTGAGCAACCAGCGTCTTAGGCATGCCCATACCGCCGAAATCAGGGTTACCACCCAGACCATTCAGACCCGCTTCAACGTAAGTCTGATAGGCGTCTTTGAAGCCCGGAGCGGCAGTTACTTCACCGTTTTCCCAGGTAGATGAGTTCTCATCACCGTCACGGTTGATTGGTGCGAGTACCTGGCTGGCGATCTTACCGCACTCTTCCAGGATGGCTTCCGCAGTTTCCATATCCACGGCGCCTTGCAGGCCAGCCAGTGAATCCCACAGTTTATCTGCTTCGAAAACCTCGTTCAGAACAAAGCGCATATCGCGTAACGGAGCTTTGTACTCAGGCATAGTTCACCTCATAAAAAGTAATGCCACGCTGGAGACCCCCACCAACATGACCGTGTTATCCGGAAATAAGTAGTTCTTATAACGCAGAAAAACCGCGCCGTGGCGCGGTCTTTCTGGTGTCAGACAAATCAGAACGCGAAGTGTTCAGCGTCCAGATCCATCATGCTGTCAGCACCGGCCAGCATAGCAGCGGCGTGACCTTTAGCGCGTGGCAGTACACGTGCGAAGTAGAACTTAGCAGTCTGAATCTTCGCTTTGTAGAAGTCTTCTTCAGTAGTACCAGCAGCGATAGCATCCTGAGCAACCTTAGCCATACGAGCCCACAGGAATGCCAGAGTCGCGTAGCCAGAGTACATCAGGTAGTCAACGGAAGCCGCGCCAACTTCTTCGCGGTTCTTCATAGCAGACATACCGATCTTCATAGTCAGGTCGCCCCACTCTTTGTTCACTTCAGCCAGAGGCGCTGCGAACTGAGCCATCTGCTCGTCACCTTCCAGTGACTGACAGAACTTGTGAACGATCTTAGTGAAGTTACGCAGAGAAGCACCCTGAGTCATCAGTACTTTACGACCCAGCAGGTCGAGCGCCTGAATACCGGTAGTACCTTCGTAGATACAGGCGATCTTGGTATCACGTACCAGCTGCTCCATACCCCACTCAGCGATGAAGCCGTGACCACCAAATACCTGAACACCCAGGTTAGTGGCTTCGTAACCAGCTTCAGTCAGGAAGGCTTTTGCGATCGGAGTCAGGAAGCCCAGCAGTTCGTCTGCTGCCTTACGCTCTTCTTCGGTTTCGCCTTTCTTAACGATGTCGTTCTGCTGTGCTGCCAGGTAAACCAGTGCACGGCCGCCTTCTGCGAAAGACTTCTGAGTCAGCAGCATACGACGTACGTCTGGGTGAACGATGATTGGGTCAGCGGCTTTTTCTGGAGCCTTAGGACCAGTCAGAGAGCGCATAGCCAGACGGTCTTTCGCGTACGCCAGAGCGCCCTGGAAAGAAGCTTCAGCAGCAGATGCACCCTGCAGAGCAGTACCGATACGAGCAGTGTTCATAAAGGTGAACATGCAGTTCAGACCTTTGTTTTCAGGTCCGATCAGCCAGCCTTTAGCACCGTCGAAGTTCATCACACAGGTCGCGTTGCCGTGGATACCCATTTTGTGTTCGATAGAACCACATACAACACCGTTGCGCTCGCCCGGAGTGCCATCTTCGTTTGGCAGGAACTTAGGAACGATGAACAGAGAGATACCTTTGGTACCTTCTGGAGCGCCTGGCAGACGAGCCAGTACGATGTGTACGATGTTCTCTGCCATGTCGTGCTCGCCAGCAGAGATAAAGATTTTAGAACCAGTGATGGCATAAGAACCGTCAGCGTTTGCTTCCGCTTTGGTCTTCAGAATACCCAGGTCAGAACCACAGTGTGATTCGGTCAGACACATGGTACCAGTCCACTCACCTGAAACCAGCTTGCTCAGGTAGGTGTGCTTCTGTTCTGGAGTACCGTGCAGGTCCAGGGTGTTCATCGCACCGTGAGACAGACCTGGGTACATGCCCCATGACCAGTTAGAAGAACCAACCATCTCAGAGATAACAGTACCCAGAGATTCTGGCAGGCCCTGGCCGCCGTGGTCTTCTTCGTGCGCCAGTGAAGGCCAGCCGCCTTCAACGTACTTAGCGTAAGCTTCTTTAAAGCCAGTTGGCGTAGTTACAGAACCGTCGTCGTGACGAGTACAACCTTCGGTATCGCCCACACGGTTCAGAGGAGCCAGCTCCTGCTCACAGAATTTTGCACCTTCAGTCAGGATGGCGTCGATCATGTCAGGCGTTGCAACCTCAGCGTAAGCCGGGATGTTTGCGTAATGACCTGGCATATCCAGCAGTTCATTCATTACGAACTGAATGTCACGGATGGGAGCTTTATACTCTGGCATAGGGATGACCTCGTTGCCGTTATTCGTTTCTGCAGCAGGGCTGCCTGATTATTATCCCGTAAGCAATTCGCTTAGCAGGGGCGCAATTCGATCAGGATAGTCAATCCAGATTCAAACAAGTGTTTGAAACATACGTTCGCATCAGATGAAAGTCAACCCCTAACACCTTACTAAAGCCCCAGAAAGCCCGGGTTTACGTGGTCTGTAAGTATTAATAACGTGACAAACTGACAAAGGTAAAAGTGCGCCAGACGGGCTGAAGCGAGAATTTCCCTTCAGGCATTCTCATCCAGAAGAGAGCCCTGAACAGGGCTACTGGGTGCGCTGATACGCAGGAGGGTTTCGTTAATCTGCCGCAGACGGGCGTTGTATTCGGCAAACTGGTCAGCAACAGATACAAACTCTTCATCGCCTTCTTTACTACCATCGTCTTTGCTCTGCTGCTCCCTGGCCTGCTCAAGCTCAGAACGCATATCTTCACGCCGCTGCTCGCTACTTTGCGTACGTAACTCGAGCTCTTCACGCTGCTGTGCTGCCAGCTCGGCCTGAGCCTCGGACATTTTCTGTGTTGCCATCGCCGCGACCCGCTGATCCTGAACCGACGGTTCGGCCGGAGCGAGAGCCGCCCGCCTTACACGGGCCATTTTATCGTAAGTCGCCGCAGGGTCTCCAGGCACCTCAGATGCGTCGATGCTGACTTCACCTTCTACCGCATAACGAGCACCATCCGGACCGCGCTGGAAACTGTAACTGGCCGCCCCGGCAAGCTCGCCGCCGGTACTCGCATGTGCTCTTTCATGATTACGGACTTCCAGATCGCGGGCCTGTAACTCGCGGATCTGTTCTGCCTCATAATCTGGTGTGTCGCCGGTGCCTGACTCAGAACCAGAACCCTTCGTTTCAGGGTTGGCAGTGTCATTCCCTGGAGTACTGACCGCAGCACTACTAGCCGCTGCACTGATAGACACAGTATCAGACAGTGGAACTCCGGACGATTCGTCTCCGATCCGGCCCTGGGAATAAGCGCCGTGAGAATAAGAAGAAGATGACTTTAAGTGCTGAGGAATCTCAGCCCGCTGACTGGTGGCAGGCTCAGGGGCGTGAAATCCACCTGATACTATCTGCATACGACTGTCTCACATGGCGTCAGGCCTGAATGTCGATCAGCGATCCCAGCTGTCGATCTGCAGCCTGCATAACTTTAGCGTTCGCATCCACAGCCTGTTGACCCTGTTTCATATCGGTCATTGCCGACGCAAGGTCACCGGTTCCCTCAACGGGTCTCGCCGTTGTGGTCTCGACCACAGTCTGTGCAGCCTTTGTCACTTGCTCATTTGCCTGAGACACACCATAACTGGCATTTGTCAGCGTTGAGCCAGCAGTTGATCCTATATTCATAACGACCTCAGCTGAACAATTGTTT
>JAYNJA010000078.1:0-2831 GCA_038109705.1 Thalassolituus sp.
GTTTTAGAGTTGTCACCTGAAGGCGATGTTGCGCTCGGCACTATGTCGACGGTGGTAGATGGGGCAGTTTCGGTGGGTAGCGAGTCTGCTCAACGTCGGGTTGTTTTTGTTGCAGATGCGGAAGCCGATACCGACGCAGTTAATCTGCGCACTGCACAGGGCCTGGTTAGTGGTCTGGATGTTACTGCAGAGGCAGCTGAGCTTGATGCTGCTATCAGTGCACTGAATGCCCGTCTGACGGCGCTTTCCGAACGTGTATCCGCTCTGGAGCCGTAATCGGAATCTGAACCATGTCTAACTATAGAAAATTATACTTGCTGACAGCAGGTCTGCTGCTTTCCGCTGGCGCTCTGGCTGTTGATCCAGCCCCTTATGTGATGACAGAGCCCCTCACTGTTGATGGTAGCTTCTGTACGGGACGTGATTGCGTTGCAGGCGAATCTTTTTTGCAGTCTGCAGGACGTCCGGATCTCGCGGTAAAGTTGAAAGAAAACAATCTTCGTATCAGCTTTCGCGATACCAGCGCATTCGTCGAAACTCGGGACTCCACCAATACAGAAGCAAATTATTACGTTGCATTTCCCTGGGGTAATACCTGGAAAATGACTGGGAATGACAGTGCGAATGGAGGCCTCAACGAATTATCCATTGGCTTGGCTGGAGTAGGCTCAGGGCTTGGGTATAGTAATGGCGCAGCCACTGATTACAGTTGTACTGCAGTTCTGGTGGATGGACGATTTTACGGACGCACTGAGGTAACTCCTCTGGACGATCCGATACCTGCCGGCCAGCCAGCGAAAACGATGATTTTTGATATTCAGTCGTACATCGCAGATGGTACTGAGCGCTGTTTGAATGTTGGTGAAACTGGCTCCGTCGAAGTTAATGAAAAAAATGCCGTTTTCGGTGTAAAGGCTACACGAGACTTTGCTGAAGAAGGCGCTGCCCCGGATATTCGTGAGGTACCGGGTGTTGTAGCTCTGGGATATGGTGCAAAGCAGGTGGCTGAGGCGTTGTCTGTGGGTAACTCAACATCACAGCGACGTATAGCTAATCTGGCTGATGGTATTAATGAGCTGGATCTGGTGACGCGTGGTCAACTTCGTAAGCTGCCGTTCGAGGCCCAGGTTCAGACAATCCGCATGGTAAATGACCAGCTGGATGCTCTGGAAGCTCAGGTCGCGCAACTGGAGTCCCGGTACTCTGTACCTGTAATTACTTCGGGTGCCGCGTTTACTTTCCTTGAGAACGAAAATTCAGAAATTACCCTCACAGCCACCGACAGTAACGGTGATGATCTGACCTTTGGCTTTAAGGCTGGTCAGGACCTTCCTGCATGGCTGAGCCTCTCTGCAGCGGGTCAGCTGACAGGTACCCCGGTGAATGAAAGCGGACGTGTGTTCGATGCCATCATCGAAGTCACCGATGGCTTTAACGTCGTTGAGCAGACGCTGACCATTACCGTGCTGGATGCGGAAGTCACAGCGATCTCAATGGCCGCTGGTCTGTCGAATGGTATCACGTATGTTGAGCTGAATGCGGTTGACGGTGTTGATGCCGCGATTGAAGCCAATAATGCTAAGTACCAGGCAGCGATTCAGGCGCGCACTGGCACAGATCTGGACTCACCAGAAGAAATTGCAGCTCTAGTGGCCAGCGTGAACAGTGTGCCTGTGTATACCGGTCTGACCGAGCTTCTCATCAGCAATGAAACCACAAGCGTCTATGGGCTGAGTGCCACGGATGCGACCGGTGACGCTACAGCATTTGCTCTGCAGGCAGGTAACCCTGACTGGGTTGGCCTGACGCTACTGGACAATGTGCAGACTCTCAGCTTCACGCCAGCGACCAACGTGACGGGTGTATTCCCTGTCGCACTGACGTTGAGTGATGATTTTGCTAATACCGTAGCTGTGACGCTTTCGGTGACTGTTAATACGCCTTCTCAGGTGACCATTTTGGGTGACGCTGTTGTTGGCGAGATACTCAGTGCCTCTGTTTCTGATGTGAACGGAACGACTGGATCGGTCTTTAGTTATAGCTGGATGTCTGGTGCCGATGCAGTTGGTAACGGGCCTTCATATGAGTTGACGGAGAGTGATCTGGGTGAGCAGATCAGTATTTCCGTATTCTTTAGCGATGACCTTGGCGTTCTCGAAATGGCATCTGCCGCAACTGGTACCGTTATTTCACGTGAAGAGAATGCGGCCAATACTATCGAGAACAGTGTTGGCGATGCACTGGCTGAAGCACCAACGTTGGAAGATTACCAGTTGGTGGGTGTAGGTAACGTCAGCGACGCTGTGCTTACTCGAATCCTGCCAATTCTCAACCGTGCAGTGGCCAATCAGGCATCAGATGAAAGCGTCGATACGGCTGAAGAAATTGAAGCCCTGATCGATGTGATCATGGAAGGTCAGGACGATGACAACGACGGTCTGCCGAACCTGTTTGAAGGTGATAGCGGTATTGATACTGACCGTGATGGCATTGCTGATCGTGATGATGTCGATGCCGACAGTGACGGTATACGTGACAACCTGGAGTACGGTCGTCTGCTGGCTGAAATACCAGATGGCGACGGTGATGGTATCAGCGATATTTTTGATGCTTATGATCATCGCTACGACTGGGTTTATGGTACTGACGACAACAACGACGGCGTAAATGATGATGTTGATACTCCAGCCGAACTGATCGCCTACTATCAGGCGAGGGTAGCAGTTCCTGTAATGCCGGGTACTGTGGTTGCCGCAGCAAAAGGATACGCATACAACCTTGTTGATGTGGATGAGGATGGTCTGATTAATTCACTGGATATGGACTCGGAT
>JAYNJA010000078.1:2841-11514 GCA_038109705.1 Thalassolituus sp.
ACTCGGATAACGACGGTGTTTCTGATCTGGTAGAAGCTGGCCATATCGATAGCAACGAAGACGGCCTGCTGGATAATCTGGCGGATCTGATTTCTGATCTGACGTTATTGCCGGATACAGATACCGATGGCCTGCCAGATTTCTTCGAACTGTTCAGTAATGGTGTGGATCGTGATCTCATTCTGGCCGGCATCCGTGCGGCACTGGATCTTGATGAAGACGGCCGTATCGACAGCACAACCGACGTTGATCGCGACGGTCTGATGGATGTGATTGATAACGCCATTGGTGCTTTCGGCTCATTGCCGGACTATGACGGTGATGGTATTCCGAACCACCTCGATGAAGACGATGATGGCGACGGCATTCCAGACAGCGAAGAAAATGACCAGTTCATCTACTTCACCGGTGAAGACGCCGATGCCGATGGTATCGATGACGGTGTAGATGCCGAGGTGAATGGAGTGATTCTGGGTGTCGATACCAACAACAACGGCGTACGTGATGACCGCGAACTGCCAGATCTTGATGGTGATGGTATCGCAGACTTCCTCGACAACGATGCGGACAACGATGGAATCCTGGATAACGTCGACACCGAGATTGCCTTGCCGGTAATCCCTGAACCAACGACGCCTACAATTCCGGGTACCCCAACTACCCCAGATCAGTCCTCTGGTGCCGATGCAGACGTTGACGGTGACGGTATTCCGGACAGCCGCGATGTGTCGATTAATACCGGAAATGATGTCACCACGGGTAGCGGTGCCATGGCACAGGGCTTCTATATGATCATTCTGGCGATTCTGGGCATTACCGCCCGCGGTCGTCGTCATGCGAAGTCTCTGGTAACACCGCTGCTGACATCATTGCTGCTGGCGCTGGGGCTGATCGCCCCGGCAGCCAGTGCTGATTCCATCAGTGCTGGTGGCGCGATCGGTTTTACCCGCTTCAGCCCGGAAGTAAATATCGAGCCAACGCAGAATGACTACACCGATGCCGGTGTGTTCTTTGATCTGGGATATCACTTCTCTCCTGAGTGGGCTGCCTTGCTGCAGTACGCCAATCTGGGTGAGGTAAACGTCAATACGGCGGATATCCCATACCGTGCGGTGGCGGCGATGGCTCAGTACCGTCCTGAATGGGCGCGCAGTGATAGTGGCTGGGGTCTCAGCCTGCGCCTTGGCGCTAGCAGCGTTGAAACGGGTGCAGAGCGCGGCCTTAACCTTGAAAAGAAAGAGAGCACCTTCGTTATGTACTCGGTCGGTGCCGACTTTGATGTATCTGAGAGTGAGCGTCTGGAAATTCTGCTGAGCAGCTATGCCAGCGATGCCAAGTCGCTGACCTTCGGTTACCGCGTTCTGTTTGATCTCTGATACTTTCAGGGTCTGAGCGCAACAAAAAGCCCCCGCTGAGCGATCAGCGGGGGCTTTTCTTTTGGCAGATCAGGCTGGCGGTAACGATTAACGTTCCTGCAGTTTCTGAATCTTCTTCTGACCATTCCACACTTCGCGGTTGCTGGTCATGTCGATCAGTTTCATATCGACCTGGTAGAAGGTGACGCGCTTCTTACCGGCTTCGTCGACGATGCTGTTGATCGAGCCAGACAGAGCGAAGTCTGCGGCGTCTTCCTGGCCCATTTCTTTCGCATTGCGGGAGTTAAGTTCCTGATCACGGCGCTCATCGCGCACAGCATCACGCTCTTCACCGGCAACAACAAAATCGGCTTTGCCAGAACGCAGAAGGGCGCGCTTGATGTCATTCACGAACGTATCCACGGCGATATGCTCGTGTGATTTGTTGGCGATGCGTTGAATGATAATGGTCGGACGCTCATTGTTCGCCATCTCGAAATCAGAGACCCACGGGAATGACAGCATGTCGTTGATCATCTCGGTGGCGACCAGCTCAGAGTCTTTGTTGTTCCACTGATCTGACAGAGCGATCTCTTCAGCTGGGTCAACACGGGTCACCTTAGTGGCACAGCCTGCGGTAAATACAGCCGCGCCGATTAGGGTCATGGCTGCGAGTTTGGTCATTGGCTTGAGCATAATTTCAGTCCTTCGTTGGTAATCTTCGTGTCGGTTTGTCTTCGGCTACCGCCACGGTTGTGCTTTCGCTGGTGTTTGTCGAGTCCGGGCTCTTGTTACGCTGGGGTTTATCCTGCGTTGTTTTGGTTTCGGGCTGACTGGTCGCTGGCAGCCCTGCGTTGGTGGCGGGCGCGTCAAACGTCCGCACCGTCCATAACTTGATATCGCCGGATGCTAACGACACCTTGTCACTGCTTTGCTGGCGGCGGTTCCCGGTCAGGCGTGACTCAAGATTCAGTGTGTAGTCTCCGGGCTCAATAAACAAGCGCCGTACGCGTATCTCTGCAGGTAGCAGGAGCCAGCTTCGTGTATCCGGGGCATCGGTCAGCTGGGCCGCCAGTTTACTTGCGAATGCCAGCAAGCCAGAGGAATCCTGAGAGCCAATTGCGGCAGCCGCAATTGCTTTTACTGACGCTCTTGCGAGTGCCGCACGGATTTCAGGCCCGGCATTTTTCATCTGTTCCTGAATCGCCATCTGTTGCGGACTGGAGGCCATATCAAGCTCCCAGCTGCGGTTATTAATAGTCAGTAAGCTACTACCGTACACCTTCGGTGGATCATAATACGGGACCGTTACACGCAAAGAGTTACCAATAGCTGAGGTCAGGCCAATGGACTCGGCGGTGTCATAGAGCGGCCCAAGGAACATCGTCTTGGTGAAAAAGTCGATACGCAGATTACGTGTCGCGTTCAGGTAGTCCGCCACCAGGCCATACACCAGCTTGTCGGCGTAGAGCAGGTAGAACCAGTCTAGTTGTTCCTGAGTGTACTCAAAGAAGTAGGGCTGGAGATCCAGTGAGCGCACTCCGGGATTAACCGACAACTGCAGGTTCAGTTCTTTTTTATCTGGCACGCGGCCTTTGTGTTCAAACACAATCAGCTGGGCTTTGCCGTCGAGTGCATTGAATTCGGCTTGTTGGGCTGTGGTCAGGTGTTCTTCAATGAAGCGCTGTACATCGGTTCGCGAGAAACCGCTGCGCTGCATCATGCGTGCGGTATCAAAGCGAGCCTGCTCGCCCATACCATTGCCCAGGCGGAACTGCTCTGCGTAGCCTTTCTCGTAGCTTTCTGCGGCCTTCAGATAACTGATGCGGGCATTGTCGTATTCCCCGTTCATCTCAAAGCTGATGCCCGTCATGTAATGGGCGAGAGCATCGTCACGGTAAGTCAGCTCATCGCTGTCGACCAGGTTGCCACTAAGCACCGAAAACACTTTCATGACCTTGGCAAAGGTACGCTCTTTTTCACTGGTTGCCTGATCGTAACTGCCTTCGTTGTTGCGCAGAGCCTGTAGTCGCAGCAGTAAACGGCGCGACTCAATACGGGCACCTTCGAGAGCATCCAGGCGCGCATTGCCGTAGGGCAGGCCTTGAGCAATCGCGAGATAATTCTGGGCTTTGTAGTAGTAGATGAGCATCTCTTCATGGGTGTTGCCCGCATAAGAGCCATTGCGTGGGTTGCTCATCATCACCATCAGAGATTCGGAGACGCTCTTTTTCTTTAACGCTTCACTGATCCGGGCCGCTTCCTCCAGCAACTGATTACTTGCTTCGTAGTTGCCTTCGAGGTGGCGGACGATACCCAATTCCAGGTGATACAGCAGGCGGTCGTTGCCTTCTGGGGAGAGAGCAGACTGAATACGGGTAGCGGCAGAGGTGAAGTTGCGTTGCTCAACGTCGGTGACGGCTTGCTGTATCCCCGCGCTATAGGTTGCGCACCCTGTAAGTAATGTCAGGGCCAGTACGAGAGGAAATCCGAGTCCGGTAGTGAACAGAAATCTGAGGTTCAAGGTAAGTCTCCTTATCTTACCCGTCGAGTGTAACCTACCCAGCGCCCATCGCCACCCGAAAGCCCGCATTTCTCCGGGACAGTTCCGTTTTGCTTTGCTAATTTACTTACAAACTGACAGAAACGAGCAACCGGATGAAATCCTCCCAGAAACTCTTACTCTCTAATGCCTTGATTGCATGCACATTAACGCCCGTGAGTTCATATGCGGTTGATGTGTATGGCGTGATCAATATGTCGCGCCAGAACATTACTGAAGAAAGCGGTAGCTATTCCAGTATCCGTTCAAACGGCTCCGCCATCGGAGTCAGCGAAGAGCGAGCACTCAATCATGGTGTCAGCGCCGAGTTCCTGCTTGAGTATGAAATTGAGCCGGATCAACCGGTGACAGGCGCCGGCGGGGCCAGTGAAGGCGGCCCATTTGCCCTGAGTGCAGGTTATGTCGGATTGGCTGGGCGTGTCGGTAAGCTCAAGATTGGTTATTTCGCTACACCGCTTAACATTCTTGGGGACGGCGTTGATCACTTTGCCGACCTGCGCGGCGATAAGGGGCGATACATCAGCACGGGAGATGTTGATATCAGTGACGCAGTTATGTACACCTCGCCAGAATGGCAGGGTTTAACGGCGCGTATCAGCCATGTGAGCTATGAAGATGAAGATGCCAACCGCAGTGATGGCGCGTCTGTCTCTGTATCCTATGAACACGGCAAGTTGTTCACCGGTCTGGCCTATGACACCGAAGTAGAGGGCGATGATATTGATCTGCTTCGAGCAGTCGTCCGCTATCCTGTTGGCAATATTGCGTTGGGAGCGATATGGGAGCGCCGTGATGCTATCGCTGAGGATGGCGCAACCACTGGTTGGCTGGTCTCGGCAAATATACCGGTCGATGACGTCCTGTCTTTTCAGGTACAGCACGGCCAGTCTGACAATCGCGTTGGAAACGGTAAATCAACCAGTGGCGGTGCGACTTATGTGCTGGGCGAGGGTGTGAATCTGTATGTGTTTGCCACTAGCAACAGGTCAGAAGATCCGGAGCTTGGGGACGAATCAGAGTACGGCCTGGGTATCAGCTATACCTTCTGACGTAGCACGCTTAACTTTACCTGCAGGCAATAAAAAACGGGCAGTTGCGGCTTCCTGCCACAATGCCCGTTCTACATCTGGGTGCTGCTGATCTGTGTGCCTGATCAATTGAACCGATCAGTTGTTAACGTATTTGACACCAGTCTATCTGGAAAGATCCCGAGAGCACATCACGACTTTAGTAAAGTGTGATGCGCTATTCAGATAACTCTTCAGGAAGCTCAGATAGAAGCTCAGATGTCCTTCACATCATTGAGGCCAGAGGGTGCTCTACGCTTATTCCACTCTGATCTGATTCAGTGGGTAAGGGTCGCCTTCGGACGGGGAAAGTTTCTGGTAAGCGTAGTCTGTATAAATATTGTGGCGATTTACTACTGAGTGAGGAAAATAATCTGTCTCAGTGACGGGATAGGGTTCCTGGTATCTCATATGATCCAGATAGCCCTCCAGGATCATAAAGAACGCATACAATTCTTCCGCTTCTTCAATCGTTTGAACATTACCTCGGTCTACCCTCGCTTGTAGCTCAGCAGGTGAGGGCATAATGTAATCGCTGAAAAATACGTGGTTGGCGAAGAGCTCCTCGTTTTTTTTGATCAATCGCAAGCTAACGAGTACATCTGAATTGAACGGCTTAAAAAATATAAGAGGGTTATTAACTTCGGACGTTTGTTGGTAAACACCCGCAGAATACACTCCCCGATAACGAATATCGTCTTCAATGATGGTCGTGATATGGGCTTCCTTATTATCACTCCGGCTTTCGCCCACGATGGTGAGATCGTAACTGACAGTTGTCAGATCCTGATTTGTACTGCAGCTGCCCTTTATCGGAGATGATAGCGTCAGAGTGACGGTTTCTGGGTTGCTGATCGTCATCAGATCGTAGTAACACCAGAGCTCGTCATTAATGTCTTTAAAGTAAACAGTGCGACCGTAAGTACCATAATCGTTGAAAATAATGGCGCTGTTAAAATCAGCATCAGTCGTGTCATGGTCGTCTTTCTCACTACATGCCGAGGTGACAACAATTGAAGTGAAAGCCAGGGCCAGGTAACTTAATTTTCTGCTCATCATTTCAGCGTTAGCCTGTGAATGTAGGTTCTTCCCTCTTTTGCCGAAAATACTTCGGCGTAGAAATCGTAGTTGTCGAAGTAAGGAGGGGTGAGAATTTGCTTGTTTGATTCAAGCCAGTAGCTCGGAAGAATTTCAGTCGAGGTTGCCGTTATATTCTGTCTTTTTTTCTTCAGCTGAATAGCCCCAAAACATGGAGCATTGATCGTTGTATCAAAATCGTCATTATCAGCAATAGAAGGTGTGTCGCTGATTTTAATTCCGGAAAACGTAAGGGTGTGCGATATGAGATTGTCGCGCAAAAAGCGCCCGGAAAATCCAGCAGGATGTTGAGTGTATGAGCCTTCACCTTGCACGGTACCATCGCCATGGAACGTTACTGAAAGTGTACCGGTGGGCTTTTCTACGCCAGTGCTGGGGTTGTAATAGCTGTTGTGGCTTTCGTAACTGTTTTCCCATGTATCTGGTGTGTCAGAAGTACCATCTTCATCGTCAAAAGGAAGGCAGGACAATCTCAGAGGCTGGGGGCGCGAGTAGTCATATATGTATTCCTGTGATTCGACATCGTAGGTTGCTTTTGGTTGGACCAGTGAATACACCCTGCCAACTGCTTTTACCAATGCAACGGATTTATTGCCGTCTGTATCTGTCGCTTCGTAAGTGGCTAGATCGGTAAAAGTCAGTAACCAGGTTCCAATAACTGAGGTGCCATCCACAGTGTCAGGCACCGGTGGCAGTGCAGCATCAAAGTCTTCAGCGTAAATTGGATCGGCGCTAGCTGTATTGAAAACGAGCGAGGTTACACAAAGCAGCTTGGCCGACATGGCGCGGCGTAATGTAGGGCGCCGAGATAGCGGGCGTATAGATAGTGGGCGTATAGATAGTGGGTGTATAGACAGACGAGATGCAGAACAGAGCTTAGATAACTTCACAGGCGTCCATGTCTTGAGTTTGAGTTACCGGAAGGGTATCAGATCCCCCCGGTAACTGCAGTGTCCTCTAGAACCAACTTGAAGATCAGCTGAAAGACCAGCTCAAGGGCCGGTTAAAAGGCTAACTCAATGTCCTGCCTTAACTCTTCGGGTCGTCCAGCCCCAGGATTTTCAGCGGCTTAACATCTTCATCCAATAGTGCTTTGCCGTCGACCGGGGTAACCCGTGTGGTCAGTTCAGTCGCAAGACCTTCAGCCTGCGCATCTTCTGCTGCCTGTTCTTTGCTGGTCTGGCTGTAACCACAGCTGATGCACTCGCGGACTTCGTCGCCGTCGTCGTTGGTGTACATCACAGTGCGGTCCATCTCTGAACATTTAGGGCAGACCGCGCCCGCGATAAAGCGGCGCGGGCGTTTTGGTGAGGTTGTCTGGGGTTCTTGTGTGTCGCTCATGCGACCTCCGGGATTTCAATGCCCGAATGACGCAGCAGCGGTTCAACCGATGGCTTGCGGCCACGGAAGGCTTCAAACAGTTCTGCCGCTTCACGCGAGCCCCCCTGTGACAGAATCTCTTTCAGGAAGCTCTCGCCGGTGGTTTTGTTGAAAATGCCTTCTTCTTCAAAGCGCGAGTACGCATCGGCACTCAGTACTTCGGCCCACTTGTAGCTGTAGTAACCCGCTGCATAGCCACCCGCAAAAATGTGGGTGAAGCTGTGCTGGAAGCGGTTGAAATCAACCACCGGCACGACCGTAACGGTAGAACGTACCTCACTAAGGATCTGCTCGGCGGTCACTGGGTTGCTGTCGCTGTATTCGCGGTGCAGGCGGAAGTCGAACAGTGAGAATTCGAGCTGGCGCATGGTCATCATGGCGCTCTGGAAGTTCTTCGCCGCGAGTAGTTTATCCAGCAGCTCCTGTGGCAGTGGCTCGCCGGTCTGGTAATGGCCAGACAGGAAGGCCAGGGCTTCCGGTTCGTAGCACCAGTTCTCCATAAACTGACTTGGCAGTTCGACCGCGTCCCAGGCGACACCGTTGATGCCGCTCACCGCGCTGACGTCGATCTCGGTCATCATATGGTGCAGGCCGTGACCAAACTCGTGGAACAGGGTGGTCATTTCGTCGTGGGTCAGCAGGGCTGGTGTATCGCCTACCGCCGGGCTGAAGTTACATACCAGATAAGCGACCGGCAGCTGCACGCCGTCTTTGGTGGAGCGGCGCACGCGGCAGTCGTCCATCCAGGCACCGCCACGTTTCTTCGAGCGGGCATATAGATCCAGATAGAAAGCGGCGATTTGTTTGCCGTCTTTATTTACATGGAAGAAGCGCGCATCCGGATGATAAGTGTCGAACTCGTTCTGTTCTTCAAACTCAACGCCGTACAGGCGTGAGACGACTTCGAACATGCCTTTAATCACGGTGTTTACCGGCAGGTACGGGCGGATGTCTTCCTGAGAGATGCTGTAGCGTGCCTGACGCAGTTTTTCGGCAGCGAAGGTCACGTCCCATGGCTTCAGATCGGTCATGCCCAGTTCGTCGGCGGCGTAGGCTTTCAGCTCTCCGAATTCACGCTCGGCCTGTGGCTTAGCTTTGGCTGCCAGATCATTGAGGAAGTCGATGACCTCCTGACCGGACTCAGCCATTTTCGTCGCTACTGAGTACTCTGCGTAGTTGTCGAAGCCCAGCAGAGTGGCGAGTTCATAGC
>JAYNJA010000079.1:0-2945 GCA_038109705.1 Thalassolituus sp.
ACCCAGAATTAAACCAGAACTTATTCGGAAATTATTCCCATGCGCATCGGACACGGTTTTGACGTACACGCTTTTGATGAAGGCGACTTTATTACATTAGGCGGTATGAAAATTCCGCATACACATGGCCTTAAAGCGCACTCCGATGGCGACGTCGCTCTGCATGCGCTGGCAGATGCGTTACTCGGTGCCGCAGCCCTGGGAGATATCGGCCGTCATTTTCCGGATACTGATGAGCAGTGGAAGGGGGCTGACAGCCGCATGTTGTTACGCCATGTTGTTTCGCTGGTCAGCGACAAGGGTTACCGCGTTGGTAACGTCGATATCACAATCATTGCGCAGGCCCCGAAGATGGCTCCTCATATTGAAGACATGCGAGCTGTCATCGCTGCAGACCTGCAGGTGCGTATTGACGACGTTAACGTCAAAGCGACAACGACCGAAAAGCTTGGTTATGTTGGTCGTAAAGAGGGCATCGCTGTTCATGCCGTCGCACTTCTTATAAATAATTCTCTGTGACTGAAATTTTAATGACGACTGATTACCAGACACTACCTGATTGGCCGATGGCGTACCCTCATACCGGTGCGACTGCGATTCTGAAACAGGAAAATGCCGATTTTAAAGTCACCGAAATTCCCCTCGATGCACCGGGAGGTGAAGGTGAGCACGTATGGCTGCATGTCGAAAAAAATGGCGCAAATACCCAATATGTTGCGGCTCGCATTGCAGAGTTTGCCGACGTTCGTGAACTGGATGTAGGGTATGCTGGCCTGAAAGACCGCTATGCCATTACCACTCAATGGTTCAGTGTCTGGATGCCAAAGGTTCAGGAACCCGATTTCACCCAACTTGAGCACCCGGAATTCCGTGTTCTGTTGCAGAAGCGTCATGTGAAAAAGCTACGCCCTGGAGACCTGCTTGGTAATCGTTTTGAGATTCTGCTGCGTAATGTTGAAGGCGATAAAGAATTAATCGAGAAAAATCTCGGTGCGATCGGTGAAGCAGGCGTTCCGAACTACTTTGGTGCCCAGCGTTTCGGTCACAACGGTGACAATGTTGCACAGGGGCTGGCGATGCTCAATCGCGAGATTCGTGTGCGAAATAAAAAGAAAAAAGGTATTTATTTATCTGCCGTGCGCTCGTTTATTTTTAACGAAGTGATGGCTCGTCGTATTCGCGATGGCCTCTGGGGTAAAACCCTGACGGGCGATATTCTTACTGACGACGGTGTTCCGACCGGACCAATGTGGGGACGCGGTAGACTGGCTACTACCGACGATGCACTCGCGCTTGAAACCGAGGTGTCTGCACCTCACCAGATACTGTGCGAAGGTATGGAACACGCGGGTCTGAACCAGGACCGTCGCCCTCTGGCCGCTTTGCCTGCCGGACTGAGCTGGCAATGGCCTGCCGATGATCAATTACTGCTCACATTTTCTTTGCCTGCCGGGTATTATGCGACATCACTGATTCGTGAATGTATTGAGACCACAGAACCGGAAAGGACAATGCCCGATGACTCTGTTGTTGTCGAATGACGATGGTGTGCATGCACCGGGGTTGAAACAGCTCGCCGATAGTCTGCGCAGTGCAGGTTATGAAATATGTGTCGCTGCACCCGACCGGGATCGCAGTGGCGCGAGTAACTCGTTGACCCTTGACCGCCCGTTACATCCTATTTATCACGATAACGGCTTTGTCAGCGTTGATGGCACACCGACCGACAGCGTACATCTGGGACTGAATAACTTTTTTACAGATCACTGTGAGCGGGTAATCTCTGGTATCAACAGTGGTGCCAACCTTGGCGATGACGTTCTGTACAGCGGTACCGTAGCTGCGGCTACAGAGGGGCGCTTTCTTAAGTTGCCTCCTGTTGCTATCTCTCTTTGTGGTAAAAAACATTTTGATACTGCTGGTCGGGTATTGATTGATCTGCTCCCCAAGATCGAGTCGATGTCGCTGCCGCGCAATACCATTATTAATATCAACGTACCTGACCTACCGTACGATGAACTGACAGGCATTGAGATTACCCGACTGGGTCACCGTCATAAGGCGGACAACCCTGTAAAGGTTACGAACCCTCGCGGTAAAGAGTGCTTCTGGATTTCTGCTGCCGGTGAGGTTGCAGATGCAGGGCCGGGTACAGATTTTCATGCGATAGAACAAGGACGCGTATCGATCACACCGATACAGGTCGATATGACACAGCACAGCATGCTGATGCCGATGGCAGAGCATTTCACAGACTAAGCAGGACGCCAGGTGAACGAGCATTATTTATCCGGCATCGGAATGACCTCACAACGAACCCGTAACCGATTGGTGCAGCGGCTACGTGAGGCAGGTATCCGTAACGAAGACGTACTGAACGTGATGGCGACGACGCCGCGTCATCTGTTCGTCGATGAAGCTCTGGCTCATCGCGCCTACGAAGACACCGCATTGCCGATAGGGCAGGGACAGACCATCAGTCAGCCCTATACAGTCGCACGCATGACTGAGACCTTGTTGGCCAACGGCCCGTTGAACCGGGTGCTGGAAATAGGCACAGGTTCGGGTTACCAGACGGCAGTACTCAGCCCGTTAGTCACCACCTTATATAGTGTTGAGCGCATTGAGCCACTGCATCTGCGTGCGGTCGAACGCTTGCAGAGCCTGGGGTATGACAATGTTCAGCTCAGTCTGTCTGATGGTACGTGGGGCTGGCCAGAACATGGCCCTTATGATGGCATCCTCGCTGCCGCAGCCCCTGAAGAAGTACCAGAAACCTTGCTGGCTCAGCTTGCAGATGGTGGGCGCATGGTGATTCCTGTTGGCGCCTGTAATGGTCATGAGTTGCGCATGCGGGGGAGGGGGGAGAGTAGTTAGTACATACTGCATATTACATTTTCCAATTGACTCCTCTCCTGCACATAAACCAACATACTCCACAGCAC
>JAYNJA010000079.1:2955-11337 GCA_038109705.1 Thalassolituus sp.
CGTGGTGATCACTTTGCCCGTAAAACGCTGGAGCCGGCACGCTTTGTCCCGTTTTTGTCGGGCGTGCAGAAGTAGACACTAAACATCATTCTAAAGGGCGCTGCGGCGTCCTTTTTTACAGCCGGCGTCAGGCCGGAACGTTTCCGGAGATTGTATGGAACACCTGAAAGTTTTCTTAAAAGGTATCGCAATGGGCTCAGCGGACGTGGTGCCCGGAGTATCCGGCGGTACCATCGCTTTTATTACTGGTATTTATAGTCGCCTGTTGCAGGCGATTGCCGGGATTAACCTCAACGCACTGAGAACACTGAAAGATCAGGGTGTCGTGGCGGCGTGGAAGCAAGTCGATGGTACATTTCTGCTGGCGCTCGGTGCGGGCATTCTGACGGCCATACTGTCACTGGCGAAGATTATTCATCACTTACTGCTTACCCAGCCAGTACTGCTTTGGGCATTCTTCTTTGGCTTGATCATCGCATCCTGTCTTCATATTGGCCGCACCATTGGTTCCTGGCGTGCTCAGGAAGTCATTGCCGTATTAATAGGTACAGCATTGGACGCCTGGATCAGCATGGCATCGCCGACAGAAAAAGAGCCAACGCTGCCGATGATCTTTGGCGACGTCAGCATTGCCATCTGTGCCATGATTCTTCCGGGTATATCAGGGAGCTTTATTCTTCTTCTGATGGGGCTGTATGCACCGGTGATCGGCGCGATACACGCGTTTAATCTGCCTTTATTGGGTACTTTTGCTGCCGGCGCTGGTATTGGCCTGCTGTTGTTCTCCCGGGTGCTGAACTGGCTGTTGCATCACCATGAGCGCCCGGTACTGGCGCTGCTTACGGGTTTTATGATCGGCTCTCTGTTGAAGGTATGGCCATGGAAAGAAACCCTGGAGACCCGCATTAACAGCAAGGGAGAAGAAGTGCCTTTTATTCAGCATCTTGTAATGCCGGGTGTTGACGACCAGCTGGTGGTTGCGATCTTGCTGATGTTCGCAGGGGCCATATTGGTTTTGTTGATGGAACGATTCTCGCAACCTGAAAACGGTGAGAAAGTATAATGAACGTATGTTAAGTCATATGTTTTCTTTGAAATACGAGTTTGAAATCCTGTATACAGGAACTACACCACAACGAAACAAGAGCCACAGGGAAAAAAATTCCCTTATTTCTTAGAATAAATTTTACTTAAAAGGATTCTTTTTAATTCCCTATAGTGATTAAGGTTGCAAACGGTTACATGGCCAGAAAGCCGTCATCACGGGGTGTCAAAAAGTTGTATATCTGTCAGAAACCATGAAAACAGCCCTTCCTGTCACGTTAGTCACACTCACCCTAACCCTCGCTGGCTGTAGTGCAGGGGGCGGGTTTGTGTCAGTGGATAATAAGTTCAGTCGCGACAGAAAGGCGTCAGGTTTCCATCAGGTGCGCAAAGGCGAGACCCTCTATGCCATCGCCTGGCGCTACGGACTGGACTATCGCGAGTTGGCGAACGCTAACTCGATTTCTTCGCCTTATATGATTTATCCGGGTCAAACAATTGACATCGACTATACCGAAGCGGAAGCCGCCAGTGCTCCGACAGTCGCTGTCAGAAATCCGTCAAAACCGTCGGTGTCTGTCACTCAGCCGGCGCAAGTGAAACCTGAAAATAGTCATATTTCGCCAAAACCACTGCCTGGTGGGCCGGTTTCAGACTGGTTGTGGCCTTCAGATGGGCAAATAATTGGTCAATTTTCGATCAGCCAGCCCGTCAACAAGGGGATTGATCTCGCCGGGTCTTTGGGGGAATCTGTTTTGGCAGCAGCGGCGGGAACTGTGGTTTACGCAGGAACCGGGCTAAGAGGATATGGCAACCTTGTGATCATAAGACACAACGACAGATTCCTCAGCGCCTATGCCCACGCAAGCAGCATTACAGTCCGTGAGAATCAGAAAGTTAAAGCGGGCGAGAAAATTGCCGAAAAAGGATCTACTGGTACCGACAAAGTGAAACTTCACTTTGAGATCCGGGAAAACGGCAAGCCGGTGAATCCACTTCAGTATCTGCCAGAGCGCAGAGGAGGTGGATAAGAAATAAACAGTCGTTCTGGTACGAAACCTGTTTCGGTTCAGGTTCAGGATGATCAACCAAAAGGCGGGTATGAACATGGCAGTACAACAACTTGAAGTTCGTGAAGAAGAAGTGTTTGATGATGTTGAAGCAATGTCTGGTGAGGATCTGACAGAAGAAAGCGGTGATGAACGCTTTGCAGCTGACAGCTCAGGTAAAACACTCGACGCGACTCAGATGTATCTGAATGAGATCGGCTTCTCTCCTCTGTTGTCTGCCGAAGAAGAGGTGCACTACGCACGTCTGGCAAGAAAGGGCGATGAAATGGGTCGCCGCCGCATGATTGAAAGTAACCTGCGTCTGGTGGTGAAGATCTCCCGTCGCTATGTTAATCGCGGCCTGTCTCTGCTCGACCTGATTGAAGAAGGTAACCTCGGTTTGATCCGTGCGGTTGAGAAGTTTGATCCGGAGCGTGGCTTCCGTTTCTCTACCTACGCCACCTGGTGGATTCGTCAGACCATTGAACGCGCCATCATGAATCAGACACGTACCATTCGTCTGCCGATTCATGTCGTGAAAGAACTCAATGTGTATCTGCGAGCAGCCCGCGAGCTGGCTCAGAAGCTTGATCACGAACCAACCGCAGAAGAAATTGCAGAACTGCTGGATAAACCAGTCGACGACGTGAAGCGTATGCTCAAGTTGAACGAGCGTGTGACTTCTGTGGATACGCCGCTGGGCCCGAACTCGGATAAATCTATCCTCGATACCATCGCGGATGAGCGTATCGAAGATCCGGGCACTGAGCTGCAGAACGACGATATTCAGAACAACCTGTCAGCTTGGATTGAAGAGCTGCCAGAGAAGCAACGCGAAGTGCTGTCACGCCGCTTCGGTCTGCGTGGCTATGAGCCAAGCACACTGGAAGACGTAGGTCGCGAGATTGGCCTGACCCGAGAACGCGTACGTCAGATTCAGGTGGAAGCTCTGAAGCGTCTGCGTGAAGTATTTGAAAAGCATGGCCTGAACGCTGAAGTTCTGTTCGGAGCAATGTAAGACAACGATTTCCAAAAACCTTAAATGTAAAACCCCCGCGCAATAAAAAACCGGCCTTCTGGCCGGTTTTTTATTTTCTGTTCAGGCTGATCTGTTATGCGTTACAGGTACTTAACCTGACCCGCCAGATACGGTTTGCCTTCTTCAGGATCAGTCAGGCCGAAGTTGATTTCATCTTTTTCAACGCTGAACCCAAGGCGAGCCTTGCCAGGCAGGAAAATCGGCAGTTTAAAGTCGACTGTCACTTCCGCTGGGCGGCCTTTCAGGTGAGGTTCGATGGATGCCATGGCGCGTGCCTTGGCCCACATGCCGTGTGCAATCGGGCGCTTGAAGCCGAATGCCCGTGCTGTGAACGGGATCAGGTGAATCGGATTAATATCGCGACCCAGCAGAGCGTACTTTACACCGGTCAGGGCTGGAACTTCCCAATCGACGATACGCTGTGGATTTTCAACGATATCCAGCGTCTCTGATTTCTCCAGCTCTGGATTCTTTTTACCGCGCTTCAGCAGTACCGTACGGCACTCCCATACCAGCTCACCTTTGATGAACATACGGGTGTAAAAAGTGAACAGCTCGCCGTGGTAGACCTTCTCCGGGCCGATCAGTGTGCAGTCCATATCAAGTACAGCATCCTCAGGGATCTGCTTGTGTTGGGTGACTACGTTACGGATGTGAACCAGCCCCATGACCGCATACGGATAGGCATCCGACAGAAACAGATCACTCTGCAGCGGAAACGCCATCAGGAACGGGTAGGTGAATGGCACATAGCGGGACTTCTGGAAACCACACTGACGACGGTACTCTTCCAGCTCTTGCGGATTAATGCTGACACCATTGCGTACAACACGTGCGCGCTCTTCGCAGATCAGTTCATGTTTTGGCTTGCCCGGATTCTTCAGGGCGATACGGATGTACTGGATAACCGCAGGCAGCGGGTGCTTGAGTATTTTCGTTTGCATGTTTCGGTTCCTGTCAGATCCCGGGCTGATGACCGTCCGGGTGTAAACTTTGGCCTATTATGCCTCTGATGATGCCGGCATTTCAGACCATTATAAGGTGGAAAAGTCGCAGCAGGCTTGGCCTGATTGACGCTTTGGCTCCGTCGCAAAAGACTGTTTATTAGACGAGTGTCTTTTATCTCGATATATTGCCCGAGTTCAGAGCAAAAAAAAGCGGGGTTAAAACCCCGCCTTTCTCAACGTCCGATCAGAACGGAATGTCGTCGTCGAAGTCGTCAAAGCTGTTGCTTGGCTGTGGTGCAGCGTGCTGCGGTGCCTGTTGAGGCGCCTGCTGATAGCCACCCTGGTTGCCGTAACCGCCTTGCGGTTGTTGTGGCTGACGAGGTGCCTGCTGCGGAGCCTGTTGTGGTGCTTGCTGATAACCGCCCGGAGCCTGTGGAGCATGCTGCTGAGGCGCCTGCTGATAGCCACTGCCCATGCCCATATTGCCTGCCATCTGACCCGGAGCTGGTGCGCTGCTGCCCATGCCGCCCATGCCCATGCCTTCGCCACGAGAATCGAGCATCATCATGTCATTACAGATAATTTCGGTGGTGTAGCGTTTAACGCCATCTTTTTCCCATTCGCGGGTACGCAGTTTACCCTCGAAGTAGGCGCGTGAGCCTTTTTTCAGGTACTGCTGACATATTTCAGCCAGACGACCGTATACGGTCAGGCGGTGCCATTCGGTCTGCTCGACTTTCTGACCGGTGCCTTTATCGTTATAGCTTTCGTCGGTGGCCAGAGACAGGTTGGCTACGGCATTGCCATTTGGCAGGTAACGGACTTCCGGGTCACGTCCCAGAGTACCGATCAGGGTCACTTTGTTGATGCTGCGAGCCATTTTATTCTCCTGTGGAATCTAATACAGCCTGTGCGCTCTCACGGCTGAAATCATCTGCACTTACTTTCAGGTATACCGCGTTCTCGGTGTCGAGATACACCACTTCGGCAACACCAGGAAGCGTTTCAAGTTGTTTGAGCCAGCTCTCTGAATTTGCAGGAACTGTCACGTTAAAACGAACGCTGGTCAGGTGACGTGGTGCGCGGGACTGAGAAATTATCAGCGCCCAAAGTACCACCAATACCCCCAGTCCGACAAATAGAATACCGGCTCCGTACGACTGCAGTATCCAGCCTCCCAGACTGCCGCCAGCGAAGGCCCCAAGGAACTGCATGCTGGAGTAAATTCCCATGGCGCTGCCTTTGGCGCCTGCAGGAGCAATTTTGCTTAACCAGGATGGCAGGCTGGCCTCCATCAGGTTAAAGCCCCAGAAATACAGCAGAAGCAGAACCGCCCAGTGCCATACGCTGGCAGCCAGACTCATCAGAATCAGCGCGGTCGCAATGATCAGCGCGCCCGTAATGACGACGGATTTCATTTTGCGGCGCTTTTCGGCAATGATTATCAACGGCACCATTAATACGAACGCGACCAGCAGAACCGGCAGATAGAGCCAGCTGTGGTGTTCACCTACGAGGCCTGCGTTAACCAGTTGTCCAGGAATGGCGACAAAGATGGCGACCATCAATGCGTGGAGCAGAAAAATCCCGATGTTCAGCGGCCACATTGCCGTGTTGCGTAACTGAGCAAATACGACCGGCAATACCGCACTGGCATCGCGGTGCTGTTTGGCGGGTGGTGATGGAATCACCCAGAGCGTCACCAGAATACCGCCTGCGGCGAGTACTGCGGTAACGGCAAAAATCATCTGCAGGCCACCAAGACTCGCAAGCCATGGGCCGAGAATCAGGGCTACCGAGAACGACAGGCCAATACTGGCACCAATGGATGCCATGGCTTTCATTCGGTGTTCTTCGCGAGTGAGGTCGGTGACCAACGCCATAATGGCACTGGCGATAGCGCCGCCGCCTTGCAATGCGCGACCCAATATAACACCGTAAATGTTGTCAGCCGTGGCGGCGATAACACTGCCTAGTGCAAATATCACCAGTCCACCGATAATCACGGGCTTACGACCAATACGATCAGACAAGGTACCTGCCGGGATCTGCAGCAGGGCCTGCGTCAGGCCGTAAATGCCCATGGCGAGACCCAACAGCTCAGGTGTCGCACCCTCTAAGCTACTACCTTCCAGCATCATTACCGGCAACACCATAAAAAGCCCAAGCATGCGCAGGGCATAAAGAGAGGCCAGGGAGATGACGGCGCGTTGTTCAGTCTTATCTGGGGTCACGGCTTTGATCACAGTGTCGGTAAATTAAAGGTGCGCTAGTCTACCAGATTGTGGCTCTTGAGTGATGATTACACGACGTAACAAAACGGACTGTTATCGCTCGCCGAATCAGGTACACTCCCTCGGGTGGTAAAACGGAATAACCGCAACATGGACGTCATGGTACAAGGAGCTATGTAATGGACGCAGCAGCACCTGCCGACGAACGGAGAATCCTCCTGTTCGGTCAGACTAATCTCAATAATTCAGTGCTTATCGGCTTTATTCACCAGAACGCTAAGGTGGATTGCCAACTTATCGATTTACGTTACTGGCGTACCGACTGGGAAGCCGGCGAAGGGGAAGTCGTTGCACTGGTCGATGTCGAAAGTGCCGCCCCTGAGCGCATTCAGGAGCTTCTCGATCGTTTGCACGACCGGCCTTTTCCAACAACAATTGCGCTGTTCAATGTGCCACGCTATCACCCGTCAGAGCGTTTGATTTCCTGGCCAAAGGTCAACGGACTTTTCTATGCTGGCGTACCTGATCAGCAGATGGTGAAGGGTATCGATCGCATGTTCACTGGCGAATTGTGGTTGCCGCGTCACCTTATGGCGGCATTGATTGAGCGCTCCCGCCAACGTCCACGTCGCGTAGCGTCGTTTTCGGGCTTGCTGACCAAGCGTGAAGAGCAGATTCTTCGTCTTACCGCGACCGGGGCCACGAATACCGAAGTTGCCGAAGCTCTGAATGTGAGCATGCACACTGTTAAAACTCACGTGTATAACCTGTTCAAGAAAATTGGCGTTACTAATCGGATTCAGGCGGTGAACTGGGCGAAAGAGCATATGGAAGGCATTGAGCTGAAAGACTCTGTTTCAGCAGAGTAGCTTGTTTTCATCGGTATCCTGAATGACGGCAGCATCTGCCTGAATTACAATGTGGGCTTTTGACTGATCAGGTAGTGAAAGCCCCACATGGATAAGATTCTGGTTCGCGGTGCCCGTACACATAATCTGAAGAACGTCGATATCGATATTCCCCGCGATAAGCTGGTGGTGATTACCGGTCTCAGCGGTTCGGGTAAATCGTCCCTCGCGTTTGATACTCTGTATGCCGAGGGACAGCGTCGTTACGTTGAATCGCTTTCTACATACGCCCGACAGTTTCTGTCGATGATGGAAAAGCCTGATGTCGATCTGATTGAAGGTCTGTCACCGGCGATTTCAATTGAGCAGAAATCTACCTCCCATAACCCGCGTTCTACCGTGGGTACTGTGACCGAAATCTATGATTATCTGCGTCTGTTGTTTGCACGTGTAGGTACCCCGCGTTGCCCGGATCATGATGTTCCGTTAGAGGCTCAGACTGTCAGCCAGATGGTCGACGCAATTATGGAGCTGCCAGAAGACAGCAAACATATGATTCTGGCGCCTGTTGTGCGTGACCGTAAAGGTGAGCACCTGCATGTGTTTGAAAGCCTCCGCGCGCAGGGTTTTATCCGTGTCCGCGTTGATGGCACTGTCTGTGATCTCGATGACACACCGGATCTGGATAAAAAGAAAAAGCACTCGATTGAAGTTGTCGTTGACCGCTTTAAAGTGAAAGAGGGCATTGAACAGCGTCTGTCTGAATCGATAGAAACCTGCCTCGATCTTAGCGGAGGTCTGGTGCTGGTGGCGTCGATGGACGACACCAAAGCTGAGCCTATGCTGTTTTCGTCGCAGTTTTCCTGCCCTCACTGTGGCTACAGCCTGTCAGAACTCGAGCCGCGCCTGTTCTCCTTTAACAATCCGGCAGGTGCCTGTCAGAGCTGTGATGGTCTGGGGGTAAAACAATATTTTGACCCGGATCTGGTGGTACATGACCGCACTCTGAGTATCGGCGAAGGGGCCATTCGAGGTTGGGATCGCCGCAGTGTTTACTACTACCAGATGCTGTGTTCTGTTGCCGAGCACTACGGTTTCGATATCGACACCGCGCTGGTTGATCTTAAGCCTGAACATCTTGATGCCGTGCTGAATGGTTCTGGCAACCAGGATATCGACTTTATCTATGTGAATTCCCGTGGCGACCGCATGACTAAGTCG
>JAYNJA010000080.1:0-918 GCA_038109705.1 Thalassolituus sp.
CTACGGGTTAATCTAACAATGTAGGGGGCATTGCCCACCAAAAACGTTGCGGTTAAACCCATATAAATAAGAACGATACTTTCGCGGACTGATAAATGCGCCTCTGGGGCCGCCGAGCAGAATGAAGAGAAGCCCGCATGGCCCCGGCATGGATGCCGGGCAAGGGGCTGGCAGCAGGGATGCTGCTTTGGCCCGTTGCGAGGGTTCTCAAGTTCTGTGAAGGAAATACGGCCCAGAAAGCGCGAAGCAGGGGGCCCTGGGGCGGTCCGACGTTTCGGCAAGGTCCCCCAGAAAGAAAAACCAGGATCTGGCGGCAGCTAAAGACGTTACCCCGCGCTAGCGGCACCCGAAAAGGGCAATAGAACTCTGGCGGCAGCCACAAAGCCAGCCCGCGCCAGCGGCTACAGAATCAGCGGCCACAAAACCAACCGCCATAAACAAAAAAAGCGGCTATCAGGCCGCTTAATCAAAACGCAGGGCAGATCACTCCGCCTCTAACTTCGCCAGTCGCTCTTCCAGCTCTGCCAGTCGTGCACTGGTTCGACGCAGTACTTCTGCCTGCACATCAAACTCTTCACGGGTCACCAGGTTGGCGTTGGTGATCAGGCTTTGCAGTTGCGACTGCAGGGCCAGTTTCAGGTCGGATGAAAGGCTGGCAAAAGGGCTCTGCTGCAGCATTTCTTCGATTCGGTTACGGATGCCTTCGGGCTTCATTGGACTCTCCCCCTTTATATCTGGCGCCAGGGTATCAGAAGCCGTTATTGATGGGGTGTCACATTTTTGTGATGAGCGCACCAATATAGTGCTTGTGCGTCAAGGTGTGTGCAATAAAAGGGTGCCTGTATGTGCCTTGTGCCCTGTTTTGGTGGCTCAATTTGCTACTTAAATATGAAATTGTTGCGTAACTATTTGATTTAT
>JAYNJA010000080.1:928-2815 GCA_038109705.1 Thalassolituus sp.
GGTTTCATCGTTCTCTCCATTGCTTCGTGAACGCCGGCAAGACCAAACCGGAGTAATCGGGTGGAGTGTATCAGAATGGACAATTGCATGTTGCATACAACATCGCACCAATATGGTGCTATGGTGGTTATGCGTGTGCCATAAAAGGGTGCTTTTACAAGGCTTGTGCCCCTTTTTGGTGGCTCGAAACGTCACTTTTTCTCTCTTTTTATATCTAAGTTATTGATTTTAAAGAGATGTTTAAAAGTTGGCATACCCCCTGCTATATGCAAATGACAGAAATATAACGGTGCGAATGCATCGACCAACAGCTAAAAAAAGTAATAGGAAAATAGAACTATGAAAAAACTGACTAAAGCAATCGCTCTTGCTGGTATCGTAACTGGCGGTCTGATGGGTGTTCAGGCAGCTCAGGCAGAAGTTTCTGCATCTGCATCTGTAGCGACTGAGTACCTGTGGCGCGGTATGACTCTGGGTAACGGCGATGCTGCAGTGTCTGGTAGCCTGGATTACGCTCACGAGTCTGGTCTGTACGCAGGTACCTGGGTATCTTCAGGTGATGCTTCTTCTACCGAATACGACCTGTACGCTGGTTTCGCTGGCGAAGCTGGTGATTTCGGTTACGACCTGGGTTACGCAACTTACCTGTACCCAATGGCGGACGCTGATGCTATCGACGAGTCTGCAGAATTCTACCTGGGTCTGTCTTTCAAAGTAGCTAGCCTGTACGTGTACAAGTCTAGCGATTTTGACGTAGACGGCCTTTACGCTGTTCTGGGTGCGGACGTTTCTGATTCTGTGTCTGTAGCTCTGGGTGCTTCTATGGACCAGGGTAACGATTACACTCACCTGGACGTAACTTACGCATTCAACGATCAGATCGCTTTCACTGTTAGCCAGATCGTTGATCAGGAACTGGAAGCTGGTGAAGAAGGTTTCGCCGATGACAACACTAAGCTTGTGATGTCTTACACCCTGCCTATCGACATGTAAAAAGCATACAATAGCCCGTGCCCCCGCACGGGCTATCTGTAACCTTACCTAATTTAAGAAGGGGTTTTCTATGAAACTCATTACTGCTGTGGTTAAGCCGTTCAAGCTTGACGATGTGCGTGAAGCGCTGTCTGAAATCGGCGTACAAGGCATCACAGTGACTGAAGTAAAAGGCTTCGGTCGCCAGAAAGGTCACACTGAGCTGTACCGTGGTGCTGAATATGTGGTGGATTTTCTGCCTAAAGTAAAAATCGAAGTGGCGGTTGCTGAAGACCTGACTGAAAAGGTTATTGAAGCAATCACTAAAGCAGCGAATACCGGCAAGATCGGCGATGGCAAAATCTTTGTCACCAGCCTCGAGCAGGTTATCCGTATCCGTACCGGTGAAACCGGCGCTGACGCGCTGTAATACCGACCACCACTTATACAGAGCCTGATGCGGGGGGCTTAATAAATGGAAACTCAAATTTACGATCTTCAGTACGCCATGGACACCTTTTACTTTCTGGTGTGTGGCGCATTAGTAATGTGGATGGCGGCAGGTTTCGCCATGCTCGAAGCGGGTCTGGTCCGCTCTAAAAATACCACTGAAATTCTGACCAAAAACGTCGCTCTGTTCGCGATCGCTTGTACCATGTACCTGGTATGCGGTTATGAACTGATGTACGGCGGTGGTTTCTTCCTGAGTGGCACTGACAGTGTTGCTTCTATGACTGACGAAGCAGTTGCAGGCGTTCTGGCTGCACAGGCTGACTTCCGTAACGGCGTTGAAGACGCATCTCTGCCATACTCTGGCGCATCTGACTTCTTCTTCCAGGTTGTGTTCGTTGCTACTGCAATGTCTATCGTTTCTGGTGCAGTTGCTGAGCGTATGAAGCTGTGGGCTTTCCTGGC
>JAYNJA010000080.1:2915-11282 GCA_038109705.1 Thalassolituus sp.
CCTAACGGTGAAGTTCGCGCTATTCCTGGTGCAAACCTGCCTCTGGCTACTCTGGGTACTTTCATCCTGTGGATGGGTTGGTTCGGCTTTAACGGTGGTTCTACTCTGCAGCTGTCTGGCGTTGGCGTTGCTAACGAAGTGGCTTCTGTATTTGTTAACACCAACGCTGCGGCTTCTGGCGGTCTGATCGCTGCACTGATCACTGCTTACATCCTGTTCCGCAAAGCTGACCTGACTATGGCTCTGAACGGTGCACTGGCTGGTCTGGTTGCAATCACTGCTGAGCCTGCTGATCCGTCTCCATTCCTGGCGACTCTGATTGGTGCTGCGGGTGGTATCCTGGTTGTTCTGTCTATTCTGACTCTGGATAAAATGAAAATTGATGATCCAGTAGGTGCTATCTCTGTACACGGTGTAGTTGGTCTGTGGGGTATCTTCGCGGTACTGCTGTCTGACTCTGACGCGACCTTTATGGGTCAGCTGGTTGGCGCACTGACTATCTTCGTATGGGTATTCGTAACTTCTCTGATCGTCTGGGGCGTACTGAAGGCCATCATGGGTCTGCGTGTCAGCGAAGAGCAGGAATACGAAGGTGTTGATATTGCTGAGTGTGGTATGGAAGCGTACCCAGAATTCACCAGCAAGTCTTAATACCGATAAGACAAACAGTTCACTGGAACTGCTGGTAGGGACGCCAGAAAAACCAGAAAGAGAACCGGCCAGCTGGCCGGTTTTTTTATGTCTTTAATCTGTGTCTGAAAACATTTTTACAGACATAAAAAAAGCGACCTGGTCGAGGTCGCTTTTTTATCTGGGAATCCAGAAGAATCATTCGAAGTAATACGCTTCGAGATCTTTCTCCAGACGTTTACGTTCGAGGTGTGCTTCGATCGCACGACGTGCAACCAGCTTTTTCGAAACGTGGGCTTCTTTATTTACAACAACGTTGCCGTTCTTATCAAAAGATACGGTTTCTTCAGATGCGTAGTCTTTCGCTGCTTCCATAATAAGCTTCCCTTAAGCAATTCCATGATGGGATTTCACGGATGGCTAAAATTATCGTTATTTTTGTTTACAGACAGATTACAGGAAGTGACTAATTTGCCAACTGGTTTATTCAGCCATCTATAAGGGATTGTCCTGTTCGGCTATGAGGCCTGAACACTGGTTAGATATTGGCGTAAAAAGTCTCAGAATATTAGCCGGGGATTTTTTTGGAGGTGGGGGGCTTTGGTATGGGCTTGAGACCGTAGATTGCTGGTTATTCCGGATCAATACGCAATGAATGAATGCTGCGCTTAATCGCATTCAGGTGCTTGGCGAAGTCTGGCCCGCGACGCTGTGTAACAGCTACAGCCAGCATATCTATCACCATCAGGTGGGCAATACGGGAAGTCATGGGCGTAAACTGTTCAGTATCTTCTTCGATATTAATAAATATCGGCAGGTCCGCCGCTTCACTGACCGGCGTGCTTTGTGGTGCCAGCGAAACAACAATTGCGCCATGCTGTTGAGCCAGGTCGATAGAGTGCAACAGATCGCGTGTACGGCCGCTCTGTGAAATGGCCACGACGACATCATCTTTGCTTAAGGTGACCGCTGACATGGCCTGCATGTGAGGGTCGCTGTAGGCTGCTGTGGCTACCTGTAAGCGGAAGAACTTGTGCTGCGCATCGGTAGCAACGGCACCGGATGCGCCATAGCCATAAAACTCCACCCGTTGAGCACCACTGATAGCACTGGCGGCCAATGCGACCTGCTGTGGGCGTAGCTGGCTTTTGATCTGGTGCAGGCGCTGAATAGTGGTGTCGGCAATCTTTGTACAGATGTCTTCGATACTGTCACTTTCAACAATAGCGAACTGGCCGATATTGTTGGCGACCGCCATTTCCTGTGCGATGCGTACCTTAAACTCCTGAAACCCATTACAGCCAATAGCGCGGCAGAAACGCACGATGGTTGGCTCGCTGACCTGAGCTTCCTGTGCCAGATCGACAATGCGCATATGCATCACCTGTTCGGGTTGAGAAAGCACATATTCAGCCACCTTCACTTCAGATTTGCGCAGTGAAGAGCGGGCATTGGCTATCTCATTCAGAATCGGCTGATTTTTCACAGAAGTTTTCCGGGTAGGGCGCTCGGCGAGGACAGTGGGATTATACGAAGCGATCTCTCTGCTGTTAATAGCCAGTATCACGCCGAATCGGCATTCTGGTAGACTTGCCCCATGGATATTTCGCTTCTTCTCGATCAGTTAAACGACGGCCAGCGCAACGCGGTGGCTGCATCTTCACCGCACCAACTGGTGCTGGCTGGTGCCGGCTCGGGTAAAACCCGTGTGCTGGTGCATCGTATCGCCTGGCTATTAAAGGTAGAGAACGTCTCACCGTTTTCGGTGATGGCCGTGACCTTTACCAACAAAGCCGCCAGAGAGATGCGCACCCGTATCGAGCAGGTGCTGAACGAGCCGTCGAACGGCTTATGGGTAGGTACCTTTCACGGGCTGGCGCATCGTCTGTTAAAGCAGCACTGGCGTGAAGCGAAGCTGCCTCAGTATTTTCAGATTCTCGACAGCGATGATCAGCTGCGCGTGATTAAGCGTCTGATGAAAGACCACAATATCGACGACAGCCGATATCCGCCGAAGCAGATTCAGTGGTTTATTAATGGTCAGAAAGATGAAGGTCGTCGTGCGGCGCATGTGATGCCATCCGCCGACCCGTTTACGGCTCAGCTGCGTGAGTTCTACTTTATTTACGAAGAACACTGCCAGCGCAATGGTCTGGTCGATTTTGGCGAGATCCTGCTGCGTGCCCACGAACTCTGGCTGCATAACCCTGAGTTGTTGGCGCACTATCAGAGCCGCTTCCGTAATATTCTGGTCGACGAATTCCAGGATACCAACAATATCCAGTACGCCTGGATACGTTTACTCGCGGGCAATACCGTATCTGTGATGGTGGTGGGCGACGACGACCAGTCGATTTATGGCTGGCGTGGTGCCAATGTCGGCAACATCCGCGCTTTCCAGCAGGACTTCCCGGGCGCAGAGATGATCAAGCTGGAGCAGAACTACCGCTCTACTGCGAACATTCTGGCTGCCGCGAATGCGGTTATTTCGAATAACAGCGGTCGCCTGGGTAAAGAACTGCGTACCGACGATGACGATGGTGAACCAATTTCGCTCTACGCCGCTTTCAATGAACAGGATGAAGCCCGATACATCGCCGATTTAGTCGACGAATGGGCCCGCGCTGGTCGTGCCCGTACCGACATGGCCGTTCTGTATCGCTCAAATGCCCAGTCGCGCACACTCGAAGAAGCATTTTTACGTGCCGGTATCCCGTAGCGCATTTATGGCGGCCAGCGCTTCTACGTAAGCCTCGAATTTAAAAACGCACTGTCTTACTGTCGCCTGCTTCTGAACCGTGAAGATGACGCCGCAGTAGAGCGTGTTATTAATGTGCCTGCCCGTGCCATCGGTGAAAAAACGGTAGAGTCGCTGCGCGCGATTGCCCGTGATGAAGGCTGTTCATTATGGATGGCACTGCACAAAGCACTGGAGCACAGCAGCCTGCCGAAACGTGCGGCGGGTTCGGTACAGGGCTTTATTGACCTGATCGAAGAAATGTCGGTCGGTGCCGAAGAACTGCCGTTGCATGAACTCGTCGATAATGTGATTCAGCAGTCTGGTTTAATCGAGCACCACCGCAAAGAAAAGGGCGAAAAGGGGCAGGCGCGAGTCGACAACCTGGAAGAGCTGGTTACCGCTGCCCGTCAGTTCGAGCCCGACTTTATGGATGACGAAGAGGAAGACGAATCCGCGTTAGCGCGCTTCCTCGATAGCGCTGCGTTAGAAGCCGGTGAAGGCCAGGCCGATGAATACGACGACGCAGTTCAGCTGATGACGCTGCACTCAGCAAAAGGTCTGGAATTTCCACAGGTAGTGTTAGCCGGTGTCGAAGAAGGCTTGTTCCCACACAAAATGTCGATGGACGAAGCCGAAGGCCTCGAAGAAGAACGTCGCCTTGCCTACGTGGGCATTACCCGGGCGATGGAAAAACTCATTATTACTTACGCTGAAAGCCGCCGTTTACACGGGCAGGAAAACTTCAGCACGCCATCGCGCTTTATCCGTGAAATTCCTACCGAACTAATTCAGGAAGTACGTCTTAAAAACAGCATCAGTCGTCCGCTTTCTGCCCGAGCTCACAAGCCAACGGGGCAGGGCAACAGTTATGGACAACCGCAGTTTGTTCAGGAACAGTATCCGTTCGCGCTGGGTCAGCGTGTTTTCCATGAGATGTTTGGTGAAGGCACGGTACTGCAGTTCGAAGGGCAAGGCCCTGGCCTGCGTATACAGGTAAATTTTGATGACGCTGGCAGTAAATGGCTGGTCGCCAGCTTCGCGAAACTGGAAGCAATATAACAAGAGGAAATCCCATGAAAAAACTTCTGGCTCTGAAAACCCTACCAGTGATTGCGTTAGCCGCGTTTGCACTGACAGGCTGTAATAAAGATTGCGAAGCTCCAGTAGCCGGCAGCGTGACTGCACAACAAGCGCAGGAAACCTTCCAATGGAAACTGGTGACCTCATGGCCGAAGAATTTTCCGGGATTGGGCACAGCGCCAGAGCGTTTTGCCGAGCGTGTTGAAGAAATGTCCGGTGGTCGTTTAAAAATCAAAGTGTACGGTGCCGGTGAACTGGTTCCTGCACTGCAGGTATTTGATGCGGTATCTCAGGGTACGGCAGAAATGGGCCACAGTGGCGCGTACTACTGGAAAGGTAAAAGTGCAGCAGCGCAGTTTTTTACCTCGGTCCCCTTTGGTCTGACCGCACAGGAAATGGACGGCTGGATTCAGTTTGGCGGTGGTCAGGAACTGTGGGAAGAAGTCTACGCACCATTTAACCTGCTGCCATTACCGGGCGGTAATACCGGCGTGCAGATGGGTGGCTGGTTCAATAAAGAAATTAACAGCGTTGACGATCTGAAAGGTCTGAAAATGCGTATTCCGGGCTTAGGTGGCGAAGTACTCTCCCGTGCTGGCGGTACTCCGGTGACTCTGCCGGGGGGCGAAATCTTTACCTCACTGCAGACAGGCACCATCGACGCAACCGAATGGGTTGGCCCATACAATGACCTTGCGTTTGGTCTGTATAAAGTCGCTGAACACTACTACTACCCAGGCTGGCATGAGCCGGGCTCAATGATGGAATTCACCATCAATAAAGATGCCTTCGCCAAACTGCCTAAAGACCTGCAGGCGATTGTTCGCGTAGCGGCAGAAGCCATCAACGACGACATGCTGGCGGAATACACTACCCGTAACCAGACTGCACTGGTTGAACTGGTACAGAAGCATGGCGTTGACGTTCGTCCGTTCCCGAAAGATGTGCTGGAAAAACTGAAGACCCTGTCGGATGAAGTGGTTGCAGAAGTTGCTGCCGGTGACCCGCTGTCGCAGAAAGTATACGACTCGTACAAAGCCTATCGCGATCAGGTGAAGGCGTACCATGCGGTAAGCGAGCAGGCCTATATTAATGCAAGGGATTAATAGTCTCTGACAGTTGAACGACAAACGGACTCAGATTGAATCATCTGAGTCCGCAGGGAGGAATACCTGATGAAATTTATCGAAGCACTGGTAATTGCAGGTGTCACTATAGTTTTATCGGGTTGCGGCGGAGATAGCGGCGGCAATAGTAGCGGCGACAGTAACGGCGGCAATAGCGACAACAAACCGGATTCCTCTATAACGCCAGATCAGACGGCACCCGATACCAGTAATGGTGGTGTCGCTAATGATGGCAAGGATGATGACACTTCGGGCGATACAGGTGAACCCGAAGAGGTAATAACAGAGCCTGAGCTTACTGAAGTCGCAGGTATTCTCTCAACTGCAGACCGAAGCCCGGCCTATCAGTTTGAATCTCCGCAAACCGGCATTATTCGCGGCGTTGGCTCGTGCCAGTTCCCTGAAGCAGAGGTGGTTGTCGGCTTAAATACAATCATCCTCGATCCTCTCGTTCCCGGAACGTACACAGATTGTGTTGTTGAGTTTTATCAGGAATCTCAGTTAGTTTATTCGCTGACTGTCACCCCTTTTACGATTCTCGAAACAGAACTGAATGAAGGTATCCTGATTGGTGATACGCTTGTCACTACTCCAGTTTATGAATTCAGCAGTAACGCGATCAGCGAGATTCGCAGCGAAGGAACATGCTCGTTCACACCATTCACTTCCATCATCGGTACTAATACTCTTGAATTTGAAGCGCTCGCTCCGGGCACATACAGCGACTGCAAAATAAATAGCTTTCAGGATGACGTATTAGTCGCAACGCTCGATGTCAGCGAATTTACCGTGCATGACGGCCCGTTTATCGAAGAACTTTCGGCGGTCAGCGATACCAGTGTTTATAGCCCAGAGTACGAATTTTCTATCTCGGTAAACGGAGAAATCCGCAGTGCGGGTTCGTGCTCTTTCACCGGGTTTAATGCGACCACCGGCTCTCAGAGTATTTCGTTTGATCCATTAGCACCCGGCACCTATTCCGATTGTAAAATTGAACTGTATCAGCAGGGAATTCTTAAAGACTCTCTGGCCGTTACCGAATTTACGATACTGCCGTTTGCGCCCGAAGGGTTTGTGGAAGTCACATTAAACGATCGCGCTTATAAGCTATGCCCGCACACTTATACTGTGCCTGATGCACATGATCCGCTGACAGAAGACCCGGACGCTGACGGCTGGGGCGAGGCTTGTGAACTGGCCGCCGGAACTGATCCCAATAATGCCGATAGCGATGGCGATGGCTTTATCGACGCCGCGGATGAGCACCCTCTGAACCCGATGCTGCCTGATCCGTCAGGTGTTAATAATTGCAGCGCCGGTGAAGCGTTCGATATTACCTTTGAAATGCCCCTGCCGTCGGTATGTAGCTACAACCATTGTACTGAGGGTGTGAACTATGGGTATGGCGAGGATCTGAGTGGCAGTATCAAGCTGCGCTTGCAGGTGCCCGAAAATTTCAACGGCAGTATGGTCTTTAACGAAACGCACAACCGGACCAGTTGGTTAACAGATCCGGATATCAATAATCCTACGACGGATGCCTACTTCACCTTCGAAAACCCAGCCTTTAGTGCGTTGCTTGATGAGGGTTTTGCATTAGTTTCTCCGCTCAGTCTTACCACACCCGAAGGCCGGTTCGATTTTCCGCAAGCGCTGATGCCATCCCAGGTGGAGATGAACTGGGGGTATACCTTTGAATGGGCGCAGCACGTTATTGAGCAGGCCTATTGCTCGGATTCCAGCAGCTCACTGTTATTAGGATCAGGCTTAAAAAGCCGTTATATACATACTCGGGTAGAGAGGACTTATCTTGACACAGGAAGAACCGCTACGCATTTTGACGGCGTGGTGTTGGCGGATGGATTCTATGGCTCGCTGGTAACCCTTGGGGATGCGTGGCTGTTCTACAACCTGGCTTTCTTTTATTCCGATGCAAACTGGATTTTTGGGGATCTGAATGCACCGGAGCCTGGTAGACCGGCCAGCAGCATAGGCTTTTATATGGTTTTCAATTATGCAGCTGCGTATACAGACTTTGTTCGCGTCGTAGCAGGGCATCCGGATGCTGAACATTGGAGAGCGTCGGGACTGCAGCAAGTCTTTGGTTTATCGCTCTACAGTCTTAATAAATTAAATGCACTCGGGGGAGCGGCCCTGGCATCTAATTCGATTCCCAACACGGTCACGCACACTTTGACGACGGAGGAAATTTCACATCTTGATGGGTTGGGTCTTGATACAGTGCCAGCACTGACAAATCTGAATAATGCGTTTGTAGTAGGCGTTCCTGCTGCCCGGGCTGTCATAGACTCTTACGATTCTGTTGTGGGTAACCTTCAGGTGCCGGCGATATTCCATGTAAATCCAATAAATCTTCACAGCATGTCGGCCCAGAGTGCAAATCTGTATAAAGTGATGCTGGAGAGTAAAGGAAAAAGCCACCTGCTACGGCTGCACGCCAGCACGAGTAATTCAGATATGCCAGACAGTGATCCTTCGGTGCTGGTTAATGAAATGAAACTGCTAAAAACCTGGGTGGAAGATGGCATCGCTCCGCCACAGCGTGGTGGTGATACAGAATACGTTCTGCCTGAGTGGACGATGACGCCCATTCCCTTGTTCTAGTGTAGTACCGTTGGTGTCAGGCCTGTTACGCAGTAAGCGAGCAGGCCTATATTAATGCAAGGGATTGATTTCTTGTAACTTTGGCATCCTATATCAAATAAACCAGGAATATCCCGGGTTTATTTTTATCGTGGTGGCGAATAAGCCAGAAATTACGGCACTTTG
>JAYNJA010000081.1:0-1042 GCA_038109705.1 Thalassolituus sp.
CGGTAAGTCTGAGCGTGGCGATATTGCTATCGAAGCAATCAAAGACAACGAAGCAGTGTACCTGATGGCAGTTGGTGGTGCGGCTTATCTCGTATCTCAGGCCATTAAAGGTGCAAAAGTGGTTGGTTTTGACGATCTGGGCATGGAAGCAATCTACGAGTTTGAAGTTGAAGATATGCCAGTGACCGTTGCTGTTGATACCAAAGGTGAGTCTGTGCACAAGACAGGCCCACAGACCTGGTACGCGAAGATCAACGCGACTGAAGTCTGAGTAAAAACCTGACAGAACGTCATTGCTGCCAGACAGTGTCAGTAATGGCGTTATCTGTTTTATCAGGTTTGAGGAAAAGGGAGCTACGGCTCCCTTTTTTTGTCATAGTGGTTGGTCACAATTTCCTCTGGAGAGCACCATGAGTGATGCCTTCTCTGAAAAAGAACTTGATGCACAGTTACTGGTATTCCCTGAGTGGCATAAGGTCTCTCAGTCTGGCTGTACTGCGTTAAAGCGTCAGTGGCAGTTTGATACCTTCGCTGCCGCCTGGGAGTTCGCTGGTAAAGTTGCTGAGCTGGCGGAGACCTATCAGCACCACCCATTGCTCTCGGTAGAATGGGGCAGAGTGTCGGTTACCTGGTGGAGTCACGATGCCGGTGGCATCACGAAGCGGGATATCGATATGCTTTCTTTGTGTGATCATCTTCGCCTGTAACAGCATTTTACGAAAGAAAACACAGCGGTTTATATTTGACGCTGTTGTATGAGCTTTCTGTCGAGGGAATGACTAATTCCGGTTTTATTTTCTTCCTGACAGAAAGCTGACTCATTTCATCTTCTTTGTGATTTATTCCTCCTCTGATTGGCGTTCGTATTTTGACGTCCTGTCTTGCATGCCTGATTTCTAGAAAAGAAAACATTTGTTTATCAAAAGGTTATATCTGGTAACAAAACGCGTGCACAAGTAACTGAACTAAGCTGACTGCAGATCAAAATTTTGCAGACACAGGAATTTTCAGATGCTGCGCAAACTGTCTGTCTTACTTATAT
>JAYNJA010000081.1:1052-11157 GCA_038109705.1 Thalassolituus sp.
CTTCCGATCGTCGCTATTGCTGACGAGCCATCTTCTCTATACACCGGCTTTACGCAGTTGCTCGACGACGATGAAACTCTGGTGAAGGAAGAGCTCATCGATCTCCCGGAGGACGTACGACGCGTCGCGCTGTATCACAACGGTGATCGGATGCATCGTCGTATTCCTAAGCAGGTTCACCTGATGATCGAAAATAAGCTGATGAGCCGCATTCTCGAAAGTGGTCGCTTTGAAATCATCCAGTGTCTGGAGTGCCGTACGACTCAGGTTGCGATGCGTGAAGACAAGCTTGAGATTTCTCATATTGCGGTCGAAAACCAGGCCCTGCGTCGCTTAGGGAAAGAAGTTCGCGCGGATGCTTTCCTATTCTGGAACGCATCAGTCCATGACAATAAATTCACCATTAATCTTCACATGGTTGATGCCCGTGACAACAAGTTGTTGTGGCTGAAAGAGTATTCAAAGAAAACCACTCTCGAGCAGGAAGTGAAAGGCTTCGACAGTGTTAACTATGAATTTACGGTCGGTGCCTGGGGGGTGTCTGGCGAACGTGAACTTGTTGGTGGTGGCAGCGCAGAAGACGTAAAAGGCATATCGGTATTCGGTATCCGTCGCCGCGAAACAACGAGCCTGGATGACAGCTTGCAATACACACTGGCGTTTGAATATTTCCGTAATTTCTCTAATCAGGATTATTTTGACCTCTCTGGCATTAACCTCGAAGGTCGGATTATCGCCGATATTCCAAGCATGAATGACCTGATCGATACCAAGGTTTACCTGGGAATGGGGCAGGCGTTCTTTAACGACACTAACTCTCTGATATTCCGTTTCGGCTTCGAGTTCCCTTTCTTTAAAGACGGTTTTATCGACTACGGCGTTACTTATATTCCTGAGACCACAGCGAAATGGCGGGAAAAATCAGGATATGAAGATACCGGCACCTTTGGCGGCGCAAGCTATGACCTGTCACTTGGCCTGAGATTCTAGGAGTCGATATGAAAGCGTTAATCACACTATTTACTCTGGTCACTGCTGTTTCTCTAATGGCCGGTTGCTCCTATGAACGCTCGAATAAAATGGTCAAAGGATTTAATCCAAGCCCATGGGTTGATCCGGGTAAGCCGCAGACAAAAGAGCAGAAATCAGCGCCACCTGATGAAGTTGAAGAAACGCCGCTGGAAAAAATAGCAGAAAAAGCCAAGGCACAGCATGGCCTGATGCATATCCATCGTTATGGTGAAGGCTACGACATTCTGCTCACCCTGGATGCCGGTGACTCTGATGTGAAATTTGTGATGGACCTGCCAAAGAGTGAGTCCGAAAAACAGAGCAGTCATGATGGCCATTCGGAGCAGTCTGCAGAAGACGCCGCCACCGCAGCGCACAGCGAAGCACAGGGCAAAGTGGATGACGCGGAAGTCGATCGCATCAAACGTGTCGATACCATGACCAAGCATATTCTGTCGGCCCAAAGCCTCTTCTATAAAAAAGAGTACTGGCAGGCACTGGACGAAACCAATGAAGCGCTGGAACAGGTCCCTGATTCTGCTCAGGCACATGCCCTGAAAGGCAGTATTTACTATCGAATGGGGCTGATACCCGAAGCACGGGCAAGCTGGGAACAGGCACTGGAACTGGATCCTGAACTGGATCAAGTGAAAGCCAGCCTGGCGAGGGTGCGCTGATGAAAGAGTTTACTAGCTGGATTTTACTGGTCTCACTGTTTGCACTAGCGTCCTTTTCTGCGCAGGCCCGCGAAACTTACGAACTACCGGTCAAAAAAGACGAAGTCGAAGAGGCGCGTTTCCGCAGCGATCTCGAGGCGCGGTTACGTCAGGACATCGAATCTTATCTGGGAAATAACCGGTTTATTGTACAGGTCGACGCGACTATCGAGCGTGCACGTACGGTTGTGAAAGAGGGGGCAGCCCCGGCGCAGCCACAAGCACAGCCGCAGCTTCCGACTCAGCCTTCGGTCAGTCAGAAATTTGCCTTGCCAGAAATTGAAAATAGCGAGACAGATTTTATCGAGGAGTTACCGGGGTTGCCGGTCAACGAATTACCGCTGCTAAAAGAAAACAATGAAAAGCTCCGGGCATTAAAATCTCAGTTACAGAAGCTAGAAAAAGAGCGTCAGGAGATAATTACTTACGCCGATCAACTTCGAAATGTTGCGCAGCAGCAACAGTCACAACCAGATTCAGGCGTCGAAACCGAAAAAACGATGGGCTTTCGGACTATCATTAAAAAGCTGGCGATCACCTTAGTTGTCGATACAGACCTGAAAGACGAACAGGTCGAGTTCCTGCGTAATCTGGTCACCCGTAAAGCACAGATTGATGAGTTGCGTGGCGATACGCTGAGTATTGTCCGTACTGGCTTTGGCCATCTGAAAACCGATAAAACACCCCTGACTTTCTGGGAAGAGTACAGCCCGTGGATCTGGCTGGTGTCGATGCTTATCGTCTGCCTGATTATCATTCTGGCGTTCATGGCACTGTGGAAGCGCCTGACGTCACAGGTGATGTCGGCTCCGACGGTTGCCGGAGGCGCTGCCACTGCAATGCCAGAGGCGGCCGGAGTATCACCGTCGCTGACCGAGTCAGACAAGGCGGCACTCAAATTCCGTATCAATGAAGCACGCCAGCGTCTGGTTAGCCAGGGCTTGTCCCGGCCACATCGCTTTCAGCAGGCGGTCTCGCAGGCTCTGGGCAGCGCTCAGGCGTTTGAAGTTGCTTCTCTGACTGCCACTATGGGTAAGAGTCTGTTTGCCAGCCTGGCCCCGCACATGACGCCTGCCGACTGGCAACAGATTGATGAGCTGGTAAAAGAAGGTAGCTGGGATGAAGCTCAACTCTATGAGGGCATGGAGCAGTTTTCTCAACGTCTTGAAAAACAGCAGGATGATGCCTCGAATACTCAGCCGTTTGCTTTCCTCAATAAGCTTAATGACTCCCAGGTGCTGTTCTTAATCAAGGACGAAGATATCCGCATCAAGGCATTAGTCATGTCGCAACTTCCGGCACAGCGTTCCGCGGATATTATTCTCCGCCTCGACGAGAAAGAGCTCGCTGCCATTGCCTTTGAGTTAGGTCAGTTTGAAAGTCTGCCGGTATCTGCGTTCAAAGATGTTGCTGATCGTCTTGCAAAAGCATCACTTACGGTGCCGTCTTTTGAAAATATTACTGCTGACGGTTTGTCTGTACTGATCCGCATGCTCGACAGCATGACGACCAGTGAAGAAACCCGGATGTTGAAAACCCTGCGTGCGGAAAAACCAGAAACATTTTACCGGTTGCGTCAGGTGTACTTCACCTTTGCTGATCTCGCGCGTACGCCTGATCGCATTATTTCGAATGAACTTCGTAGCCTTGAGCCTGCGGTGCTTACAGCGGCTCTGTGTAATACGACGATTGAATTTAAACGTTATGTCCTCTCAGCACTGCCAGCGAAGTTACGGGCCGGCGTCATCAATGAGCTGAAAGTAACCGAAGCGGAAACGCCACAGGAAAAAACCGAAGGCTGTCGTCGTCAGGTTGTACAGCGCATGCGTGACGTGATCCGGGAAGGCCGTTTCTCAATGGACGAACTTGCAGAAGTCAAACAGGGCTAAGAGCAGGAACAGGAGCAGTATCAGGTGTTCAGATTTTCTTTCAGTACGTTAGCGGGTTTCTGTGCTGGTATCGGGCTGTTCGTATTCGCGGTCGTCAGTGCCACCGACAACCATTTGATGTTTATCAGCCTCTCGAGCTTTGGCCTGGTGTTTGGTAGTACGATGGCCGCATCGCTTATCAGTTATTCGACGCTCGACGTACTGCACGCTGTGCGCAGTATGTTACATACGTTTCTGCATCCACCGACGTCACAGACGCACCTGAAGAAACTGGTCGCACGTTTTGTTGAGTGGTCTTCGCTCTATCGTCAGGGTGGAATTGTTGCCTTAGAGGAATCGCTGACGACTCAGGAAAAGAAAGACGAATTTCTACGTGCGGGGATTGATCTGATCGGTTCAGGTTATAAAAACCACGATATCCGTATCATGCTGACCGATCAGATGGACGCAACCTGGCAGCGTCATACCCTTGAGTCCAAGGTGCTGAATACCATGGCAATCTATTCACCAGGGTTCGGTATGATGGGCACTATTGTTGGTCTCATAATTATGCTCGATAACCTCAATGGTGATATGGCGGGGTTGGGCAAAGGCCTTGCGCTTGCATTAATTACGACGCTCTACGGTGTACTGCTTGCGAATCTGTTTTTTAAGCCGGCTGCTAATCAGGTCACTGAAAAGCAGGAAACCATGTACTTCCGGCATCAGCTGATTTCTGAAGGCTTTGTACTCCTCGCTGAAAAGCGTGATGCAATTTATATTCAGGACCGACTTAACGCTTTTATTAAGCCATCTGTGCGCGAACAGATTCTCAGCGGTGACCTCTGATGAGTTACTCCGCCCGCTCCCGTGGATTGCGCCGACGTCGCCCGAGCTATGACGACTCGTCCAGTTCGTGGCTGGTGACTTATTCTGATGCCATTACGCTTTTGCTCGCGTTTTTCGTAATGATTCTGGCCGTGTCAGATTTAAATCAGGGGAAAATCGAGTCGCTGAAAGAAGGGCTTGCAGAAGTTATTTCATCGCAGAAAGTTGAGACACCATTCAGCGAAATCAAACAGGGGCTGGATGAATACCTGGTCCAGCACGGTCTCGAAGACGAAGTTAGCGTCACGCTTGATAAGCAGGGCGTTCGTGTCGAATTCGCCAATGTCGCTCTCTACGACTCGGGCTCTGCTGACCTGAAAGCCGGAGCTACGCCCATCCTCGAGGAGCTTAGCCGGGTAATCCGCGATGTAAGCCATGGCTCGCATCTGGTTGAGGTAGAAGGTCATACTGATGATCTGCCAATTGCTAATGGTGAGTTTGCCTCAAACTGGGAGTTATCTGCTGCCAGAGCCACTGGTGTGGTGAAGTACTTTCTCGAGAGCGGCATTAGCAAAGAACGTCTGAAAGCCTCGGGTTTTGCGGACAGCCGACCTAAAAAAGGCAGCGAAGAACTGCCACTCAATCAGCAGCGTGAAGCGAATCGTCGGGTTGTCGTCACCGTGAAGCGTTTCTGACTCGTCACCCGAATGTCATAAAACTGCTCATTTACTGTCATTTTTGATCGCTAGAGTACGGCTCGTCTGAAAACTCAAGCAACCCTGACAGAAATCAGAGAGATAATTATGACGTTCCCTCGAAACAAACTTAACCGCGCGGTTGTACTGGCGATGCTTACCGCCGGCTTGGCAGCCTGTGGTGGCGAAGACGGTAAAAATGGTACAAACGGTGTTAACGGTACTAACGGCGTAGATGGCGTTGCCGGAGCAGAAGGCGCGCCGGGTCTGGACGCTGTTAAAGATCACACCACGGCGAAGCTGGGTACCGATCTGGTATTTACTGGTGTTAATGCACCGGCTACCGATGCTGAAAAACGCTCAATCATGGTATCAGCGGCCACTATTTCTGACATTACTGTAGGTGGTGCTTACAACGTCTTCGCCCGCTCCGGTGATGATATTAATGGCGTTTATTTCGGTCAGCTAGTTGATGAAGCCGGCTCACTCCTGCAGGAAGAAGATGGTTCTCTGGTAATTGCTGACAGCAATGAATTTACCTCCCTTCTGCCGGTAGGCGATCGCCTGTTCTCTGTTTCTCAGTTTGAATCCCGCCCGGGTGCGATGTACCTGATGGAACTGGATCAGGATCAGGTTAATGGTGAACTGAGCGTTAAATCACTGGCTCAGATTGATCAGTCATCTGTTCATGGTGGTTGGACGCACTGTGCTGGTTCTGTGACCCCGTGGATTACACACTTGGCTTCTGAAGAATATGAGCCAGATGCAAAGACGCTGATCACTTCAGAAGATGCCGCAGCGAGTGGTTATTCCAGTGGCATGCTCGATTACTATCCGGGTGAAGATAAAAGCCAGTGGAACCCATACTTCTACGGTTGGAATATCGAAGTTGCCGTTGATGAAAATGCATCAACAGACGTAACCAAGCATTACGCTATGGGGCGCCTGGCATTTGAGCTGTCGAAAGTAATGCCGGACGCAAAAACAACCTACATGACAGATGACGGCACCGACGTTGGTTTCTACATGTTCGTTGCTGATACCGCAGAAGACCTGTCTGCTGGTACTGTGTACGTCGCTAAATGGAACCAGACGTCAGCAACAGGCGCTGGCGCTGCAGACCTGGAGTGGATCAGCCTGGGTCACGCAACTGATGCTGAGATCGAAACCTACGTGACGAACGGTACGACTTTTGCCGATATCTTTGATGTTGCTGATGCGGTTGAAGGCGAATGTCCGGAAGGCTTCACTTCAATCAGTGCCAATGGCAAAGGTCAGGAGTGTCTGGCGGTTAAAGAGGGTATGGAAACAGCTGCTTCCCGTATGGAAACCCGTCGTTACGCTGCCATGATGGGTGGTACTACTGAATTCCGTAAGGAAGAAGGCGTGACGTACGACAGCGAGCGTAACAAGCTTTACGTTGCTATGTCTGAAGTCTCCAAAGGTATGCTGGACAACAGCTCGAACGATGTTGGTGGTCCTAACCATATTGCTCTGGAAGAACAGAACAAATGTGGTGCGGTATACGAACTGGATCTGGCTGCTGACGAAACCATAGGTTCAGACTACGTTGCACAGAACATGGCTGGTCTGGTTCTGGGTCGCCCGGTAAGTGAAGATGACCCTCAGGCTGCTGGCTTCGAAGAAGGTAACAGCTGTCATATTGACGGTATCGCGAACCCAGATAACGTTACTTACATGTCTGGCTACGATTACCTCATCATCGGTGAAGATACTGGTTCTGGCCACCAGAACGACGTTATTTGGGCGTATGACTTCGAATCTCAGGAAATGACCCGTATTCAGACAACTCCTTACGGTTCTGAAACCACGTCACCATACTGGTACCCGAACATTAACGGTTGGGCGTACATGACTTCCGTTGTTCAGCATCCTTATGGTGAATCTGACGGAGATAAAAATACCGGTGCTGGCGAAGCTCGCGCATACACCGGTTACATTGGCCCATTCCCTGGTGTCACTGAAAAGTAATAAAAACGCCATATAGTTAAGGCGACCTTCGGGTCGCCTTTTTTTATTTCTGCTGGTAGTGATTATGAAGTACGCAGTTGTTCCGGTTTTACTGGCCGCGATGATGGTAAGTGGGTGTAACAAAGATCAGAATACTGCGTCGTTGACCGACGACGTGACTTTAAATCCAACGCCATATATTCCTCCTCAATGCTATACGAATCCGGTGTCTGAGGGCGGTGTGCAGAATCCTTGTTATGTCTGCCATACACCGAGTAAAAGACCGAACCTGCTGAACGATATCGATGTTCAGCTGGAGTATTTTTTTCCAGAAACAGGTCTGGAAAACCGCTGGTCTAATATTTTCCGTGACCGTAGCGCCGAGGTCGCCAAAATAAGCGATGACGAAATTCTTAAGTACGTGCGTACAGACAATTATATCGCCGCTGATGGTGAACCAGAGCTGGCACACCAGCTGAAAAATACACCAAATGAGTGGGACCGAAACGGAAATGGCCGTTGGGATGGCTACACCCCCGATGTGTATTTTAATTTTGATGAACAGGGCTTTGATCTTACTCCAGAAGGGAAAGACAGTGGCTGGCGTGTGTATGCTTACTATCCATTCCCCGGGACATTTATGCCGACCAACGGATCGATGGATGACGTTATGATCCGTTTGCCTGAAGCTTTCCGTGAAACAGCTGGTGGAGAATACAGTCGTGATATTTATCGTCTGAATCTTGCGGTAGTTGAAGCCATGATGAAGGAGCAGGACATCGCGATACCGGCGACAGATGAAGCATCGCTTGGTGTTGATCTGGACAAAAATGGTGAGCTGAGCATAGCCAGTTCGCTACGTTATGAGTGGGCTCCTCGTGAAGGAAAACAGATGTACTACGTTGGCAGAGCGGGAGTGCTTCAGGCCGAGGGCAAGGTTCATATTGCTGCCCGACTTTTCCCTGAGGGTACCGAATTTGTCCACAGCGTACGTTATATGAATGTGGTTGATGGTGACGTCACCATGGCGCCGCGAATGAAAGAGCTACGTTATGCCCGTAAAGGTGAGTGGCGTAATTATTTTCAGCTTCGCACCATTGTTGATAAAGAAGTGAAAGAGCGTCATGACTTTCCTGATCGGACGAAAGTCGCCTTCGGCAATATGGAAGAGGGTATGAGTACCCCGCACGGCTGGGTGTATCAGGGCTTTATTGAAGATAGCTCCGGCGCGCTTCGCCCACAGACGTACGAAGAAACCTATTTCTGTCTAGGCTGCCATGGCTACACAGGGGCCAGCAATGACACCAACCTCTCCTTTACCCGTAAATTTGGCGATGATTCCTTCCGGGGCGGCTGGTATCACTGGTCTGACAAGGGGCTGGCCGGCGTTGCTGACCCTCTGCGTGAAGATGGCCATGGCGAATACGCGTACTATCTGCAAAACAATCCAACCGGCAATGAATACCGCGATAATAAGGAAGTATTTAATAAGTTCCATCAGGGCGACGGTACTGCCCGGCAGGAGATGTTTCAGGCGCTGTCAGAAGATATTTCGGTACTGCTGATTCCATCTGCGGAAAGAGCGCTGACTCTGAATAAAACCTACCGCGAAATTGTCCGCGAACAGAGTTTCAATAAAGGACGGGATGCAATTATCCGCGATCCCGGAACATTGCATGAGAAAGTTGAACTCAGTCAGAAAACCGGTATAACCGAGGTTCTGAGTTATTATTGAGAGTATCTATGAAAGCGGCCTGGTTACCTATAGGACTGACGTTACTCCTGAGCGGTTGCCAGGCATTACCCTCTGTTTCTGGCTCCCTTGCTTCTGGTTCTTCAGCCTCTGATGATGAGGATTATCACCGGGTAACAAAGCTGATACCTGTCGGTAATGATTGGTATAAAGCCGGAGCTGAGAATATTGCCCGTAAGGCAGTAACCGCCCGGGCAAAGAACGTTATCCTTTTTGTCGGTGACGGCATGAGCCTGCCGACTATTGCTGCTGCACGTATCTTTGCAGGGCAGCAGCAAGGTAAGCCGGGGGAAGAGCATCGACTCAGTTTTGAAAATTTTCCCTACACCGGACTTTCCAAAACCTACAACACGGACGCTCAGACGCCAGATTCTGCCGGTACTATGACCGCTATGATGAGTGGCGTAAAAACCCGGATGGGAATCATTGGTCAGACTGACTCCACAGAACGTGGTGTCTGCGATGAGTCCGCAACGAGCCTTGTACCTACAGCCTTAGAATTGGCAGAAATTGCGGGTCTGGCAACCGGTGTGGTGACCACAACACGCTTAACTCATGCCACGCCTTCTGCCACCTACGCTCACGCATCAGAACGCAACTGGGAAGACAGCTCAGATATGCCCGCTGCGGCAACTGCCCAAGGGTGTCTTGATATTGCTCAGCAGCTCACTGGATTCCGCAGCCTGTTAAACACGCGTTACGGCGTTGATGTGGATGGCCCTGAAATTATGCTGGGTGGCGGTTGGCGCAACTTTTTACCGGAATATGGTTCCGCCTTAGGCAAAGGTGACCGTAACGATGGACGCGATCTGCTAAATGAATGGCAGCAGCAGTTCCCGAATGGCCAGCTGCTCACTACAGCAGCCGAGCTGGCGGCTTTCGATCCGGAGAAGGATCTGGAGAATGACAGGGATAACGACTCGCCGGTGATGGGCGTTTTTGCGCGTTCCCATCTGCCATTCCAACATGAACTGACTGCTACAGATTCTGGTGTTCCAGATCTGGTCAGTATGACTGAAAAAGCGATCCGTAAACTCCAGCAGAACAGCGACGGTTTTCTGTTAATCGTAGAGGCAGGGAGAATCGATCACGCTCATCATGTCGGTAATGCCTATAACGCATTGCTCGAAACCGTCGCGCTGTCTGATGCTGTAGAGCGTGCTGTCGAACTGACCGATGTAGACGACACATTGATTTTAGTAACCGCAGACCATGGCCACGTAATGACATTTGCCGGGTATCCGAAGCGTGGTAACCCTATCC
>JAYNJA010000082.1:0-3994 GCA_038109705.1 Thalassolituus sp.
TGCCAGATGGGGGAACGCCCCAAGCGTACTGGTCGGTGACTTCTTATATAGCCGTGCTTTTGAAATGATGGTTGAACTGGCCTCACTGCCAGTCATGAAGATCCTGTCGAACGCTACCTGCGTTATTGCCGAAGGTGAAGTTCTGCAGCTGACCAATGTAAAGAACCCGGATGCGACCGAAGCCCAGTATATGGACGTTATTCATGGTAAAACGGCCATGTTATTCGAAGCATCCACCCATTCAGCTGCCGCTCTGCTGGAACTGAACGATGAGCAGCGTCTTGCACTCAAAGAGTACGGCAAAGAGCTGGGCATGGCATTCCAGCTGGTTGACGACGTACTCGATTACGAAGGCGATGCGGAAGAAATGGGTAAGAATGTCGGTGACGATCTGGCGGAAGGCAAGCCAACATTGCCTTTGATTCACGCCATGGCTAGCGCGTCAGAAGACGACCGCCAGTTGATCCGTCAGGCCATCCGCAAAGGCGGCCTCGACCAGATGGATGAAGTACTGCGTGTCGTTCATGAGTGCGGCTCACTGGACTACACACGACAACAGGCAAACGCCTGTCGCGATCGAGCTCTGGAATGCCTTAAAAATCTGCCAGAATCACCGGCCCGTGATGCCCTCGCAGCATTGGCCAGCATCGCGGTAGAGAGAACGACCTGATTATTGGAGAAGTAAGGTATGCGCACGGGACTCTGGATTCTGCTGTTTTTATTCTGGGTTCCTGCTCAGGCCGGGCTTCTCGATAAATTTGGATCGGCCGGAGGTGACGAGTTCCTTCCGGTCGAACAAGCCTTCCCTGTCAGTGCTGATCCCCTTCCCGGCGAACTTTTCGTCAACTGGAACAGCGCCAGCGGCTACTACCTTTACCAGCATCGCATCTACCTGAAACAGGCCGATCAGCGCCTTGACCCCGTCTACTGGTCGGTCGACGGCAAAGAAAAATACGACGAAGCCTTCGGCGACATCATTGCCTACTACGGTGATCTGGAGGTCCGTTTCGACACCAGTGCCCTTTCTGCTGGGCCCGCGACTTTGCACTACCAGGGCTGTGCCGACGCCGGCCTGTGCTATCCACCACAGACACTGGATATCATCTTATTAACCGCGCCTGTAAGTGCCCCTGATACACCAGCGGATCAGACAGCTAACATAAACAGTACCACCGCAAACACAAACACCAGCACTGCAGACAATTGGTTCACCGGCCGCTCTGTCTTTGCCGTCATCGGCATTTTCTTTCTTCTCGGTCTGGGTCTGACCTTCACGCCGTGTGTACTGCCGATGGTGCCGATTCTCACCAGTGTTGTGCTCGGTGGTGGCAAGACTACCGCTGGTCGCGGCTTCTGGCTGTCTTTCCTCTACGTCAGCGGCATGGCACTGACCTACGCTGCAGCGGGTCTGACCGTCGGTCTTTTAGGCGCTGGAGCCAATGTTCAGGCCATGATGCAGAGCCCACCGGTTCTGATCGTGTTCGCAGTACTCTTCCTGATTCTGTCACTGGCAATGTTCGGTGTGTACGAACTGCAACTACCATCCGGTATCCGCAACCGCCTGAACAACATCAGCCAGGCCCAGAAAGGCGGTCAGGCCGGTAGCGTGTTTATCATTGGCGTACTGTCTGCATTAGTTGTTTCACCTTGTGTATCTGCCCCGCTTGCTGGCGCACTGGCCTACCTGAGTACGACGGGCGATGCCGTCACAGGAGCCCTGGCGTTACTTGCACTGGGTTTTGGTATGGGCACGCCACTGATCGTACTGGGCACCACAGGCGCGAGTGTTCTGCCGAAGGCCGGCATGTGGATGGAACGCATCAAGAATCTGTTCGGCATTATGCTGATCGGTGTGGCTATCTGGCTTGTCAGCCGACTTCTGCCAGGTGAGTTAGTACTTGCTCTCTGGGGGGCTCTCGCTGTCGGTGCAGGCATTCTTGCTGGTGCACTGAGCACACCCAAAGAACCCGCTCAGCGCTGGCTGAAGCTCCCGGCAACTCTCGTATTTGCTTATGGCGTTGTTGCATTAGCCGGTGCAGCAACAGGTCGCGCTGACCCGCTGAACCCAATAGGACAGCAGAGTGCTGACAACCATCAGAGTCCGTTTATTCAGACCGATTCTGTAGATGCTGTTCAGCAGCTGATCCTCAACGCAGAACAGCCGGTAATGGTCGATCTATACGCCGACTGGTGCATCAGCTGCAAAGTCATGGATGAAGAGATTTTCGCCCACAACGATGCTCAGCAAGCGCTCGATCATGTTTTGTGGGTGCAACTTGATCTGACAGACAACACCAGGGCTCATAAAGACTTTATGGAAGAACAGGCAGTATTCGGCCCACCGACCATCCTGTTCTTCCAGCCGGGAAAACTGACGGCTTATGGGCGCATAGCCGGCGAACGTCATAAACCTGAGTTTCTGCAGGAAGCTCTGCAACTGGCACCCGCTCAGTAAAACCACCCATAAACTTCAACAAACGACTCCCTTGAAAAAGATAACTTCATCACCATAAAGGAATTATCTTCAAGGGAGACCTGATATGTCAGATATTCACTTTACCTGCTCAAACTGCGGTGCCATCAACCGTATTCCACAGGACAAACAGAATCAGCCCGGGCAGTGCGGACGCTGTAAAAGCACACTTTTTAGTGGCGACACTGTTGACCTGACCGATGCCAGCTTCGAGCGCTTCATCAATAAAAATGATATGCCTGTAGTCGTCGACTTCTGGGCCAGCTGGTGTGGGCCATGCCAGATGATGGCACCCATTTTCAAAGACGTCTCCCATGCAATGCCTTACGACGCGCGCTTTGCCAAAGTAAATACAGAACACGCCCAGCAGACTGCTGCGCGCTTTGCGATACGCAGCATCCCAACCTTGATGGTGTTTCATAAAGGGAAAGTCGTTGATCAGCTGGCCGGCGCACTACCTGCGCAGCAGCTTAAGCAATGGATTCAGCAGGCACTGGTGAAAGCCCGGGCGAGCTAACGCTCAGGCAGAATCAGTGAAGCTGTGATAAAAATGCCCACGATCAGTCTTTCGTGGGCTTATTACCGCCTTTGACGATAAATTCGAGCGCCTGCATCACAGGCTCCAGCGCTTCTTGCCAGTCCATTGCTTCAGCATAGAGACCGTCCAGACTGCTCAGATGATCCATCACCAGGCTGAGCATCCGCTCTTCCTGTTCTTCGTGGAGCCCAAGAGACAGCAGCTCCTCCTGTAGCTCCAGCTTTACGTCATCGCGTTCAGCTGCAGCATTACGGCGCATTTCTGCCTGACGCTCCTGCAGCTCCAGCAGTGCTTGCTCAACCTCATCGACCACGCCCAAAAGCTCGTCTTTCTGACGTAGACGCTCTTCCATATTCAGGCTGCTGACACGAGCATCAGCCGCACTGAGAACAACTGCCAGGTGGTCTTTGATGCGGCCATAACGGGCTGCATCTTCGTAAGGAACGTTCTTAACCAGCAGAGTTGCCCGTGGATAATTGACCAGCATGCGGCGACCGAACTCCATGATGCGTCCGCCTTCATGGCCACTCTGCATCAGGTCCTGTTCTAACGGCGATGCCCCGTCACCAGAATGGGAATAGTAATGCGGCCACTCGTCATCGTCCTGCCAGCATGAGAACACGGCATGTAAGCCAAACCGCGACAACAGATTGAGCAGCGCTTCGGCCAACTCATCCATTTTCTGACACATGGAGATCTGCTCCATAAAGCGTACGATCTCGCCCTGCTCCGCCGAGTGCGTCATCGCCTCAAAGGCTGCCTGTTTGGCATCCTCAGCCGTGCTCAGTAGCTGCCGTTCATAACGACGATGGTGTAAGGCACGGGATACTTTCGCCTGCAGTTCGGCAATATCAAACGGCTTACTGACATAGTCATCAACCCCCGCTTCGTATATCGCGAGGCGCGTTTCCATGCTGAGGTTATCGCCGACATAAATCACCGGCGTGTTATTCGTGTCCGGATGCTCCCGCAGAATACGGAAT
>JAYNJA010000082.1:4004-11076 GCA_038109705.1 Thalassolituus sp.
ATACGGAATAATTCATCGTCACCTTCAGCCATTCCGCTGGCGTCCAGAACGATACAGTCAGGATCCTTTTCGCCACCGCTCAGAAACTCATTAACACTGCTGTAACCAGCAACATCAAGATGACTGAGGATATGGCCAAGAAGAGATACTGACTGCTTCTCGTTATCGAGTACTACTACCTTTCCCGGCATTATTTCCTCTGTAAAGCAGTGTAACTGTGTAGTTTATAAATAAAGTTCACAAACGGGGTTTAGTCCAGACGATATGAAAGGTTTTTATCTGAATTACAAACCTGTTCACGCCGTGACCCACATCAAGATGGACTATCCTGACAGAGGTAATCTGAAGGTATCAAAAACAAGGAGACTCCCATGACCGTAGAACACCACGACCTGCACCATGAATTCCCAGATATGTCAGATAAGATCCGCGACCTGAAGATGAGCGATCGCCACTTTGCCCGACTGTTTGACGAGTACCATGAGGTCGACAAAGAAGTACGCAAAATCGAAGACGACATCACTCCAGCAGCAGACGAAACTCTGGATGCGCTGCGTATGAAGCGGGTGCACCTGAAAGACGACCTGTACTCAATGCTTAAGCAGGCCTGAAAGTAACAAAAAGCCCGGCGTTGCCGGGCTTCTCATCTAAGCGGGTGCTTCAGCTCAGAGCACCAACATCAATCCCCTCAGCCTGCTGATCAGCATGGTAGGAAGAACGCACCAGCGGACCACTGGTCACGCGGATAAAGCCCATTTCTTTCGCCAGATCCCCGAGCTCTTTAAACTCATCGGGTGTCACAAACCGCTTCACCGGAGAATGGTTTTTACTCGGCTGCAGATACTGACCCAGAGTGATGTGATCGATGTCGTGAGCACGCATGTCGCGCATCACCTCAATGACTTCTTCATTGGTTTCCCCAAGCCCAAGCATCAGACCTGACTTGGTGATGATTTCAGGGTTGCGGGCTTTGTATTCTTTCAGCAGATCCAGTGACCACTGATAGTCAGAGCCCGGGCGGCACTCCTTATAGAGGCGCGGCACGGTTTCAAGATTGTGGTTAAAGACATCGGGTTGCGTACCCGACAGAATATCCAGCGCCACCTCCATACGCCCCCGGAAATCCGGCACCAGTGTCTCAATCTGAATGCTTGGTGAATGCTCCCGGGTCAGACGGATACAGTCAGCAAAATGCTGAGCACCGCCGTCGCGCAGGTCATCACGGTCAACCGAGGTAATGACCACGTACTTCAGCCCCATGTCCGCAATAGCAGTCGCCAGATTAACCGGCTCTTCTGTATCCAGCGGATTCGGACGGCCATGGCCCACATCACAGAATGGGCAGCGACGGGTACAGATATCGCCCATGATCATGAAGGTAGCGGTACCACCACCAAAGCACTCCCCCAGATTCGGGCAGCTGGCTTCTTCACAAACCGTATGAAGACGATGCTTACGCAGCTTCTGCTTGATCTCATTAATCTTCGGAGTAGCCGGAATGCGAACGCGAATCCAGTCAGGCTTACGCGGAATCTCTTCCGTCGGAATCACTTTGATAGGAATACGCGCTACCTTATCGGCACCACGCAGTTTTTCGCCCTGCACGACTTTATGCTTGTCGGACATCGGTTACTCCGTTATGGAAGTTTCAGCGTCAGCACCGTCATTAGTAAGCAGCCGCTGGAGATGATAATTAAGACGCTCAGAAACGGAGTCAAAACCAACGGCTCTGTCGGTTTCCGCTACCATCTGAGTCATTTCCATACCGGCATAGCCGCATGGATTAATACGAAGAAATGGTTCCAGATCCATATCGATATTCAATGCCAGGCCGTGAAATGAGCGGCCATGGCGGATGCGTAACCCCAGCGAAGCCACTTTACGCCCATGGGTATATACACCGGGGGCATCTGCTCGTGGCGCAGCATCAATATCCCATTCAGCAAGCGTGTCAACAATCGCCTGCTCAATGCTAGTCACCAGCTGACGCGGCCCCCAACCTCTGCGGGCAATATCAATCATCAGATAGACCACCAGTTGTCCCGGGCCATGATAAGTCACCTGACCGCCGCGATCCGTCTGAATAACTGGGATATTCCCCGGGAACAACACATGCTCAGCCTTGCCGGCCTGCCCCTGAGTAAAAACCGGCGAATGCTGGAGAAACCAGAGTTCATCAGGTGTATGGTCAGTGCGTTGTTCGGTAAACGCGGTCATCTCATCATAGACCGCCTGATAATCCGCAAGCCCGAGTTCGCGGATACGCATCAGATAACCATACGCACATTAGGATGAGCGCTGAGATCACGGTGAATATTCACCAGCTGCTCTTTACCCGTCGCAGTAATATACAGAGTCACAGAACGGAAACGCCCATTTGAGCTGTCCTGCACACGAATGCGTTCGATATCGCAGTCTTCTGCATGCACCCGGACAATATCCACAATCACCTGCTCATAGTTTTCCATCATGACACCCACCACTTTAATGGGGTAGTTCTGGCATGGGAATTCGATTTTAGGTGCATCAGGCTGGTTCACGGGGCAGATCTCAGAATTGGTCTTACTTGATTGTTGTACGAATAAATCCAGGTGCTACTTAGTTATGGGTGCTACCGCCGGGAAATTCAAGCGGTAGCCAGCACTTCTCTGGTTATGTTTACGCGAACAGGCGAACGAAGAAGAGTTTAATGTTACCGAAAAGGCGACCGAAGAAACCAGACTCCTCTACCTCCGTAGCCGCCACCAGGGCATGCTCCCCAAGAATCTCTTCACCCATTTTCAGAGTCAGAGAACCAACCTTCTGTCCTTCAGCCAAAGGAGCTTCAGGGTAATCAGGCGATACAACCTCGGCCAGTAATTCATCACGAGAGCCTCGCGGCAAAGTCATGTAAATGTCTTCTGCAACCACCAGGTCAACGCTGTCCTGCTTACCCAGCCAGACTTTCTCAGTCGCTAATACATCACCCCGGCTGTAGAGTTTATGGGTTTCGAAATAACGGAAGCCATAGCCCAGCAGCTTCTGGGTTTCGCGGGCACGGGCTTCTTCACTGCGGGTACCCATGACGACAGTTATCAAGCGGGTATTATCCCGTTTTGCAGAAGCAGCAAGGCAGAAGCCAGCTTCATCGGTATGGCCGGTTTTCAGACCATCCACACTGGCGTCACGCCAAAGCAGCTTGTTGCGGTTTGGCTGACGGATATCGTTGTACTCGAAGTATTTCTCAGCGTAGAGGCTGTAGTGGTCAGGATGGTCTTTGATAATGTGCTTGGCCAGTGTGGTATCACGTGCAGTATCCTGAATGTCGCGCCAGTGTTGCCAGATCCCGAGCCGTCGTCAGGTGCCCCTCTGCTGGCCAACCAGTGGCATTCTCAAAGTGAGTATTTGCCATGCCAAATTCCAGCGCATACTGGTTCATCCAACCTGCAAAGGCACTCTCTGAACCAGCAAAATACTCTGCGACAGCAATCGATGCATCATTACCAGACTGAATGATGATTCCGCGTAGCAGATCGATCATATCGACCTCGGTACCTTCACGGACCCACATTTTAGAGCCGCCTTTCTTCCAGGCATTGACGCTGATAGGTACCTGCGTATCTTCTTTGACATTCCCCTCAACCAACTCGTGCACCGCAATATAGCTCGTCATCATTTTGGTCATACTGGCCGGGGGCAGGCGCTCGTCAGCATTGTGTTCAACCAGAACTTCGCCACTATCCGCATCGACCAGGATATAAGCAGTAGCATCAAGTGCAGGTGGCTTTGGAATAATCATGGCTGCCGACACAGCCAGTGAATAAAAAGCGGAAATAGAAAACGTGAAAAAAACAGAAATCAGACGAGTAGAGAACATAGCCAGCTTGTACGTGTAAATGCGGATTTGAGCGATTGTAACATGTCAGGCGCTGGTGTCAGCGCCATCCCTGTCCCGGACGGCAATTCACTTGCCAGATATGTGACCATCGACGGCGAGCTCGGTTCCCGTCGATGGCAGACGTCAGACAATCTCATCTCAGCAGAATGGACTTACTGCTCCATCAATGAGCCATCGCGCGGCGGATGCAGCGTCACCACAGGCTGACTGCCCGAAGGAATTTCCTGGTAGCTATGACGTAGACGGTAACCCCGGTCAATACGACGCGCGCACAGCGTGAGGCGTACGGCCAACCAGCGGTAATCGGACTTGGATTCTGTATGGATAACCACGGAGGCATCCCGATCTACCATCACCTGACAGATATCCTGCATCCGCTCTGCGATGTCGCGGTTTTTAGAACGTAATAAGTCTACCGGAATGCTGTAAGTCGCTAACGCTGCACTGTCTTCTTTAGCACCAGCCCAGAGACGGGTCGACTTGGTTACGGCAGTATCCGACGGCTTAGCCGCCACTTTTGGCTTAACTACAGGTTTGACTACTGGTTTAGGCTTCGCAACCGGGACGTCCAGTGCAATATCATCAAGATCTACCGGAGATGCCAGTACTGGCGACGCAGCAGCGCGCTCGCGAGCCTGTCGCTCAGCTTCTGCTTTCTTAGCAGCGGCCTCAGCAAGCGCAGCACGACGCTCACGCTCACGTTTTTCACGTTCGGCCTTCTCAGCAGCTTCGCGGCGCTTCTTCTCAACTGCTTCCTGAGCAGCTAACTGGCGCTGTTTTTCAGCTTCGATCTTGATACGCGCTTTTTCTTTCTCTGCGACTTCAGCCAACTTACGCTGACGCTCGATTTCTTCTGCATCTGGCGCTTCTACGGCCGCAACTAAAACCGCAGGCTTCCCTTTTTGCGCCAACGCTTCGTCTAAGGCGCGCTGTTCGTCTTCGAGACCTGGCGTCAACGCGGCAACTTTCCAGACCTTATCAAGGTAACCCTGGGCTTTATCCAGTTCACCTTTCTGACGTGCCCCCTGTGACAGGGCGACATAAGCTTCGCCCCAGTCATAAGCCAGCGGCACGACACGGTAGTCAAAGGGTGCTTCGCTACGGAATTCGGTAATTTTCTCCAACGCATTATTGCCTTCCGGGGAAGAAAGACGTTTAGCGGCGATATCACTCTGTATATCGCTTAACAGAGCATCCAGCTGTTCTGGCGTTGCTGAAAAGGCTTGGGCCGCTGCGCCCACGGCAGCAACGAAAAATAAAATCTTCTTCATGAAAGGCTTGTTATCGTTGTGATGAATCCATACAGGGGGGTAAGATGCAGACAATTCCTGAGGTCTGTCAAGTTTCCTTCTGATCTTTGCCGTCGTTTACTCTAGTTTGGAGAAGTAGCGCACATGTTAATGCGAGTGGGTTCAATGATTTTCGCTATTCCTGCCATCATGCTGATCGCGCTGTATGGCATTGATCTCAGCACTGCCGGGCAGTGCATCGACATAGGCCAGTACTACGATTTCGCCAATGACATCTGCAGCGAACGACCGGTCCCGGGCAGCAGCTACTATCAGCGCCACGCAGCCTTCGTCAACATCATGCTGCTTCTCTCTGTCGTCGGTTCCCTGATGATGACCTGGGGCATGCTGGTTAAAGGCATGCAGCCTAAAGATCAGTAAGCCTGCGACTTCGCTGCTGTCGCTTTAGTGAGCGCAGCACTTCTTGAATTTGCTGCCACTACCGCATGGGCACGGATCATTGCGCCCCGGCAGTAATGGACGGAACTGAGCATCACCTGCTTCGTAATACCAGTGCTTACCGTCACGCTGAAAACGGGAATTCTCTTCCAGTTCGAACCATTCTTTTCCTTCACGAAATCGGGCGACAAAATGCACTGTACCGCGATCACCTTCTTCGCTGTTGTCCAGAATAGTCAGCCCCAACCATTGCGTATCATCGGCAAAATCGAGCGTCTGCGGGCGATAGTCCTTGTGCCAGCTACGTAACAGATAATCCGCATTTTCCTGCGCAAAAGCCGTATAACGGGAGCGCATCAATGCCTCAGGCGACGCCGCAGAGGCGCCCTGATGCAAAGGACCGCAACACTCTTGATAGGATGCGTCATTACCACACGGGCAACCAGCAGCGTTCACTGCAGAACTCACTGTAGATTGCCCCGCGCAGCACTCATCAACACGCCAATTGCTACACTCAACGTATCACTACGCTGCGGATTGCGGAACGCTTCAAGTACCTGCTGACGCTTGCCCGGCAAGGTCATCAGATCGGCGACCAATGCCAGAAAAATCTCCTGACCGGCAATTGCCAGCTTTTCAAGATAAAGTCCCAACAAGTCACCCTCGAGGTCGCGCCAGCAGCGACTTTCAATCGCGCTCAGTACTTCGGCCTCGGAAACCAAAGGATGCTGCAGAATCAGATTCAGAATCTCACGGCGATGATTCACACTCACGCTGCCCGACATAGCACGGCAGAATGCAGCCAGTACATTCGCATCCGGCCCGGCCTTCATTTCTGCAGCCAGCGTATCCATCAGCGCGATCGTCAGATTGACATCCGGCTCTGCATTCTCAAGGAAGCCTAAAATGACATTACGAGGCACAGCCGGAATATGTGGCAACGCCTGAGTTAACAGCTCTGTGTTGTGTTTTTCATCAAGGCGGCTGATCACCTCAGCCAGTCCCTGCAATCCCAGTTGCTGCCAGTTTTCCCAACCAGTGTCACCGCTGAGATAGGCACGGGCGGTGGCGTAGTACTGAGTTTCTGGCTGCTTTAGCGTACGTAACGCCAGAGCATGAAAATACGCCATGCGGTTACCGTCAGGCTTATAGCTGCATGGTGCTTCACCATGGTCCTGATCCGGATACTGAACAACTCGCAGCCAGTGTTGCAGGAAGGCATCACGAGGGCCCGGTTGAAGGATATTCTGCTCATCTAACGGTAGTTTCAGAAACCAGATATTGTGCTGACCCGGCTGATCAGGATTCCAGCTCAGAATGCCGACCCAGGCATGGCGCAGATACGGAGAAGGATACGGACGCGCCAGATCTTCGATAGCTTCGAATTCGCTCTGGCTGATCTTGCTGATCCGCCGGCCCAGATCAAACACCCGCATACGAGCACCGCTCTTAGCTACAAACTGACTGATGGTCACACTCTTCTCCTGCGATCCGGTTCTGAAAATCA
>JAYNJA010000083.1:0-10986 GCA_038109705.1 Thalassolituus sp.
CTCGAACTCTGGCCACAACTGCTGGATGATCTGTTTGAATGTACTGGGATTCGCGTTCGTATAAATCGCAGCGGAACGGTTCTGGTCGCTCATAGTGCAGATCAACCAGAAATGCAGAATTTTGAACGCGACCTGACCCGGGCTGGAATTTATCGAAGTGAACTGGTGTCGCCGTTGTCTGCGGCCCAGTTACGTGAGGCTGAACCCGGTCTTTCAACAGAGTTTAATGGTGGATATCTGTTGCCATCAGAAGCCCAGATAGATAACCGGAGTCTGCTCCCAGCTCTGCTGACTGCCGCCAAAAAATATGGGGCAGAATGTGTATTTAATTCACCTCTCGATATCACAGAAGATGGCATCTATCGCAATGGCGAGCCTTTGCAGGCAGATCTGTTTATCGATTGTCGTGGAACAGGCGCAGGACTGAATAGTGGCATCCGGGGAGTACGCGGCGAGACACTGTGGGTAGAGTGCCCACAGGTAGATATCCACCGTCCTGTCCGGCTTCTGCATCCCCGTTATCATCTCTATCTGGTACCGCGAGGCAATGGTATTTATCAGCTCGGGGCTACCGAGTTGGAGAGTGACGATAAGTCGCCGGTCAGTGTGCGTTCCGCGATGGAGATGTTGAGTGCTGTCTGGACCCTGGCTCCAGAATTTGCCGAAGCACGCATTCTGTCGATGGAAACCAATTTACGGCCGGCAAGTAGCAATCACCGACCAGTAATTACGATGGAAAATAGGAGGCTGTTTATTAACGGCCTGTTCCGTCACGGCTATCTTCTGGCTCCCGCGTTGTTAGAAAAACTTGAACGGGAATTCGGTTTACCACTCGATATTTCTACTGCCCCAAACAACAGGTACGAATACGGGGAAGTATTCGGAAAAGTATGCGGAGAAGAGTCAGCACCAGAGAAGGCAGAAGCATTATGTCCGGAACATTAAAAATAAACGGAAAAGAGCAACCCTTGCCCGAGCACGGAAATCTCAAAGTTTTAGTGCTACAGGACCTGGGATATCCGGAAAAAATCCGCTACGTCGTCGCGGTTAATGGGGTACTGGTTCCAGAAACTGTCTGGAACCGCACCCATCTCAACAACGGCGATTATGTTGATATTCTCGGGGCGATTACCGGTGGTTGATTTAAATAACTATAACGAGGGTGTGAGTGACAGCTTAATCATTGGCGAAGAGAAAATTCATAGCCGTCTCTGGTTGGGCAGCTCTATGTATCCTTCACCTGATGTTATGTCCGAATGTTTTTCTACGGCGCAACCAGGGTTTATTACAGCCTCGCTTCGACGCCAGACCGCTCGTGAAGTCTCTGATAACGGCAATTGGCAGTTACTGCAGAATTATCTGCAAGAAACACAGGCGCGGTTATTACCCAATACCGCAGGATGCCACTCTGCGCGGGAGGCGATTCAGCTCGCCGTCATGGCGCGGGAATTATTTGCGACCCGCTGGATTAAACTCGAAGTAATCGGTGATCAATACAGCCTGCAACCACACACACTTGAGCTGGTGGACGCAGCCCGTGAACTGGTGTCGCAAGGATTTAATGTGTTGCCGTACTGCACTGATGACCTGGTGTTATGCGAAGCTCTGCTGAATGTCGGTTGCAAAGCCGTTATGCCCTGGGCTGCCCCTATCGGTACAGGAAAAGGCCTGCTGAATCCGTATCAATTAAACACGCTTCGTCACCGCCTTCCTGAGGCGGTACTGGTGATCGATGCCGGTATTGGCAAACCGTCGCAGGCGATGGCCGCGATGGAGCTCGGCTTTGATGCTGTGTTGCTGAATACAGCTGTGGCGAAGGCCAGTTATCCAGTGCTGATGGCCGCCGCATTTGCTAAGGCCGTCGAAGGAGGCCGGACGGCGTATCTTGCCGGCACAATGCACGAGCGTGATCTTGCATCGCCATCAACGCCAGTCGCTGGTTTACCCTTCTGGCATCGTCAGCGGAAAGGCGAAGGTAAAGACAAAGACAAAGAGAGAGGCGAAGGATGAGCGATTATCTGATGATTATCTGTGCCTCGGATAGCCGTGGCGGGGCGGGGCTACAGGCTGCTCTGGCTCAGGCCGCCCTTTCCGGAGAACAAACAGAGTGTCGTACTATTCTCACTGGCTGCACTGCCCAGAGTCATATAGGTGTTGAATTCAGCGTACCTATGCCGGTAAGCGTTGTTGATGCCCAGATAAACGCAGCACTCAATGATGGCCGACCGGGTGCAATCCTGATTGGTTGGTTGCCGCCGGAACAGGAATTACTGGACTACCTTCTTCGACGAATCCGTGAGTTTGACTGCCCGATCATCTGGGATCCCGTTGTAAAAGCAACCTTAGGCGAACTGCAGGACTCCTCGTCGGTATGTGACCAGTTGCGCGCCCTGATTGCCCATACGCATGTAATGACCCCCTCCTTGTCTGAGGCACGTTGGCTGCTTGGTCATGGCTCAATGAATGACAAATCTGAATCAGGCAGTGCCGGATCAAGTAATCCAGAGTCAGAAAAAGCCATCGACGCGCTGGAGGCAGCGCGGAAATTACAGGCGCTTGGAGCACACACCGTAATGATTACCGGTGGCGACAGTGGTGAGAGAGAGGACTTCTGGGTCACAGATATCGTGGTCAGCCGTGCCAACCATGACGAACCCGAAACACTCGTGCTACCAGAGTTCGCTCTGCATCAACGGCGTTTACCTAAAAGTGCGCATGGTAGTGGTAGCCACTTAAGTGCCGCATTGGCGGTAGCGCTTTTCCATAACGAGCGTCTTTATGATGCCATCGTGTTGGCTGCTGTCGCCGCCAGACAAGCGATCAGCGCGGGTACGACAAATCTTAAGGAGGCGGATCAATACGCCAATTGCCGTGCTGCTGGCGTGCCTGATGATGTAACTGACTGGCCTCTGATTTCTGCTTCCAAAGAGCAACCTGGCGCTCATTTGGAATCATCGAACCTTCTTTGGGAATCATCGAACCTGGATAGTGGCATGGGGCTCTATGCCTTAACTGACAACATTCCGCATCTGAAGAGCTTGTTGGCACTGGGGGTGGATACGATTCAATGGCGTGTTAAATCACCGGAGCCAGATTATCGCCAACAGACAATTGAGGCGATTGCTTTATGCAGCGAAGCCGGTGTTCCTTTCTGGCTGAATGACGACTGGAAGCTGGCCATCGATCTGGCGCATGATCTTTCCGTGCAAAGCTGTGCTCTGACAGGAGTGCATCTTGGGCAGGAAGATCTTCTCGCGGCTGATCTGAACGCATTGCGTGAAGCCGGGCTATGTTTCGGAGTCAGCACCCATACCGAGTGGGAAATCGCCCGCGCCAGGGCGTTGAATCCCACCTACATTGCTTTTGGTCCGGTATACACCCCCTTGTCGAAAACACTCAAGTATCCGCCACTCGGGCTGGAGCGCCTGACAAACTGGGTATCCAGATTTGGTCAGAGCAATGTGGCGCTGACCTGTATTGGCGGTATTACTCCGGCAAATGCCAGAGCCGTTGCAGCCACCGGAATCCCATCGCTGGCTGTAGTCACCTGCCTGCACCCAGATGGTTATAAGGGGCTGTCACAGCAGGAAAATGCAAAAGCCTTACATCGTGCGCTTGAAAACGATCGCGCCACCCCCATAACTGGTTTCACGACAGTGACCACCGATACAACAGGCACTGAATACAGTCTTGGTTAACCGCACAGGTACGTTAGAAAGGAGAATGCAATGACCACGGCCAGCAAAGAGACCTTAGGTTTTAAAACCGAAGTTAAGCAGCTGCTGCACCTTATGATTCACTCTTTGTACTCAAACAAAGAGATTTTCCTGCGTGAACTCGTATCCAATGCTTCGGATGCCTGCGATAAGTTGCGTTTTGAAGCACTGAAAAATGCAGACCTCTACGAAAACGAGAGTGAGCTGAAAGTCGATATTACTTTCGATAAAGACGCAAAAACCCTGACCATTGCTGATAATGGCATTGGTATGAACCGCGATGACGTAGTGAATCACCTGGGTACCATCGCCAAGTCGGGTACTGCAGATTTTCTCAGCAAACTCAGTGGTGATGAGAAGAAAGATTCTCAGCTGATTGGTCAGTTCGGTGTGGGTTTTTACTCAGCATTTATCGTTGCTGACAAAGTCACCGTAGAGACCCGCCGTGCTGGCGAAGCCGCTGATCAGGGCGTGCGCTGGGAATCTGAGGGCGAAGGTGAATTCAGCCTTGAGAGCATCGAAAAAGCCGGTCGCGGTACCAGCATTACTCTTCACCTGAAAGAAGGGGACGAGGAGTTTGCCGAAAGCTTCCGTCTCGAAAACCTGATTCGTAAGTACTCGGATCACATTGCGATCCCAGTGTTCGTGCAGAAAGACGCAGAAAGCGACGAAGACGGTGAGTCAGCACCAGAAGCGGTGAACCAGGCGAAGGCCATGTGGACTCGCCCGAAATCAGAAATCACCGACGAAGAATACACCGAGTTCTATAAGCATGTTTCCCATGACTGGAACGAGCCTCTGAACTGGATGCACAACACAGTTGAAGGCAAGCTCAACTACACCAGCCTTCTGTATATCCCTTCCCGTGCTCCGTTTGATATGTGGAATCGTGAAGCGACCCGTGGTCTGAAACTCTATGTTCAGCGTGTATTTATCATGGATGACGCCGAGCAGTTTTTGCCGACTTACCTGCGCTTTGTTAAAGGCGTACTGGATTCAAATGATCTGTCTTTGAACGTATCTCGAGAAATTCTTCAGCAGGACAAGCAAGTCGATAGCCTGCGTTCAGCACTGGTGAAGCGTGTGCTGGATACCCTGGAGAAACTGGCTAAGAAGGACGCCGAAAAATACCAGACCTTCTGGGATCAGTTTGGTGAAGTGTTAAAAGAAGGCCCGGCGGAAGACTTCTCTAACCGTGAGAAAATTGCCGGTCTGTTCCGCTTCGCAACGACTTACAGTCAGGAGCAGGGCACTGGCTCGATCCAGAACGTATCGCTGGCGGACTATATCGCCCGTATGCGTGAAGGTCAGAAGAAAATATACTTCATCACTGGTGACAGCTACGACTCTGCCGCAGCCAGCCCGCACCTCGAATACTTCCGTAAGAAGGGTGTTGAGGTTCTGCTGCTGACCGATCGCGTTGATGAGTGGATGGTTGGCCACCTGAATGACTTCGATGGTAAAGCGTTCCAGGACGTTACCAAAGGCGAACTCGATCTCGACGAACTGGCTGATGAGAGCGAAAAAGAGCAGCAGAAGCAGCTCGAAGAAGCACACAAAGCCATGGTTGAGCGTCTGCAGTCTGCACTTGAGGGTGAAGTTAAAGAAGTTCGCGTCAGTTCGCGTCTGTCTGACTCTCCAGCATGTCTGGTTGTTGGTCAGTACGATATGGGCGGTCATATGCGTCGTATGATGGAAGCGGCGGGTCAGAAAGTACCAGAGCCTGAAATGGCACTGGAGATTAACCCGACTCACCCGTTGATCGAACGCCTCGACAAAGAAGCAGATGAAGAACGCTTTAAAGAACTGGCACTGCTGATTCATGCTCAGGCGCAACTGGCAGAAGGCAGCCAGCTGAAGCAGCCTGCCCAGTACGTAAGTCGTCTGAACAAGCTACTGCTGGATCTGATGCAGTAACCTTCTACTGTAAGATCCTCTCTCAGCATTACCCGTCAGGTCCTTCTGGCGGGTATTGCTTACACTCTCCGACAGTTTCCCGCATTTCGAAAGCGCTCTGGCGCTGGTATCATCGCCTCAGATGAAAACAAAAAACCTGACAACAGGATGCTGTACCTTATGAAAATTGTTGCTCTTGCACGTCGCCTGACTCTGGCGGCTCTTGCTGCATCTGCTGTTCCTGCATTTGCTGGTGGCTCACTTGATCTCAGCCTGGCCGACACAACCGCCCGTATCGGTTGGGATGCCACTCGTATGGACACCGGCCTGCACCTGAACCTTGCGCTGTTGCATGAAAGCGAGCAGGGTCAGGTAGCCTCTGGTGGTGTACACGTTGTAGATGTACGCAATCCGGGTTCTGATCTGTACATTGGCGTTGGTGCCAATGCCTATGGTGTATTTTCAGACGATTACGACGGTGCAGCCATCGGTGTTGGTGGCTTTGTCCGTTACAACTTCCCGTTTAACCGCGACTTCGGCGTGAGCGGTCACGCTTACTATGCACCACCTGTGGTTTCTTTCAGCGAAGTAGAAAACATGTTTGATGCTGACCTGCGTCTGCACTACAACATTCTGCCGACTGCTTACGTTTACACGGGTTTCCGCCAGGTATCTGTATCATTTGAAGAACGTGAAAATCGTTTCAAAATGGCCGATGGCCTGCACTTCGGTCTGAAGCTGAACTTCTGAGGAATCCCTGATCATGGCTAACTGGCTCGGTCACACCAATCAGAAACTGTATCAGGCCCGCTTATTACTCGATGAGAGTAGCCGAAGCGCTGGTCCTGCCGCACTTAGCAGTGCGCTGCGTGAAGGCGGTGTTTATCTGATGCGCGATGCCTATATTTCGTATCTGAATGAACTGGCAGAGCTGGCAGGGGTCAAAACGACAGTGACATCTCTGCAGCAGGCGATGGATGTGACAGGGCTGGTAATCGGTGAGATGACAGAACTTAAACAGCTGGAAGACGATCCGTATTCCTGGCTGACAGAGTTCCTGCGCGGTGCTGAAGGGCAGAACATGCCTGCAGCACCTGCGGGCGCGGTAGAAGTAACTTCTGCGGGCCTGATTCCACTAGCGAACCAGAGTCAGGAAAGCACGCCATTGGAATGGTGGCAGTCTCTCTCTGATCTGATTGATAGTCAGCGTCTACATCGCCGCGAAAGCTGATCCTCGTATCAACTGAAAGGGTGCTGTGGTAACATCCCATCTCTTACTCAGAGAGGCATTTATGGCTGGTTTTTTTGAAATCGTAGAATTGTCTAATGGCGATATTGCTCTGCGTCGTGCTGATGAGCAGGACGAAGATGCGCTGGTGCGTATCTGTTTTTCAGAGGATGCCAAGGCCAGCCTTCAGGAACACCACCTTGACGTTGCCCGCGTTATGTTAGAAGCCGGCGTACGTCTGGTCGGCGACCTGTCGGGTATGGAAGTCGCCAGTGACGATTTTGACGTGCCGGAGCGCAGCCAGAGTCTGCATTGATAGCGGCCGCTGACGAGCTTCGAGTGTCGTCTGATACGTATTAAATTAACCGGCCATGGTTTTCATCGCCGGTTTTTTTGCGCCCTCGAACTCTTGGCGGCGCACCTTGTCAAAATCTCAGGCTTGGTTATTCTGACTCCGGGCTCAGCCCTTGTTTATGATTTTAAGTTCTGAGGTATTTAATGAAAAAGATTACTGTGGCAACACTTTCTCTGGTTTCTGCACTGGCTCTGACTGGCTGTAGCGACGACGCAGAGCGTACAGAGCTGGAACAGGCATACATTGATGTGCGTGCACAGACTAAAGCGGCACTGGCAGAAACTAAAGACGCAATTGATGCGCTTGAAGACAACCAGAAAGCGCTGGAAAAAGCTCTTGAGAGCCTGGACTCCGTAATGGAAACCCTCGGCCAGAAAATTGAAGACGCTGACGTTGCTCCTGCAAAGCCAGCGAAAGAAAGCGCTGAGTAATTAACTCAGTCGGCACGTATCAGAAACAGATGCGTGCCATTCTGCTCTGCGATCATACGCAGCTCAGTGCGGGTCTCCCGCGTCAGAATTCCCTGCCACTCAACAATCAGATGGCTATTAGCAGCAGAAATAATTTTATTGCACAGATCAAATTGAGTACGGCTGTCGGTCGTCATATGCAGTACCGGTGATTTCTCCAGACCTGCATTTACCAGCCATTGCTTGTTCATCGCCTGATTTGGGCTTAACCACATCAGCCAACGTTTGTTTGCGTTACAGAGCGCCAGTGCAGGCAACAGCTGAAAAGGCTGCAGCGCGCTTCCCTCGGAGACAATCACTTCCGTCAGGCTACCACGTACAGGAGAGGCCACACGCCCACATGATGAGCTGAATGGCTGAATTTCTGGACCGACTTCGAAAGATAACTGGCGCATACTGCTTCTCCGGAAATTACTGGCGACGAACTACGCCGACATACAGGCCTTCAATAGCGAATTCCTGTTCTTTCAGATTCACTTCAATCGGTGAGTAGCTGTCGTTCTCAGCGAACAGAGTCACCTGATTGCGGCTCTTGTGGTAACGCTTAACCGTGACATCTTCGCCTACACGGGCAACAACAACTTCACCATTACGGGCGCTCTCGGTTTTGTGTACCGCGATGTAGTCGCCATCCATGATGCCGATATTAATCATACTGTCGCCGTGTACTTCGAGCAGGAAGTCCGCTTCAGGCTTGAAGAAAGACGGCGGTATTTCGCAGTAATCTTCAATGTGTTCCTGAGCAAGGATAGGCTCACCGGCAGCAACCCGGCCAATAATTGGCAAACCAGGGGCATCGTCACCGACGATGCGGATACCACGGCTGGCACCCGGCATCATCTCGATGGCCCCTTTACGGGCGAGGGCCTTGAGGTGTTCTTCCGCTGCATTGGGGGAGCGAAAGCCCAGTTCCGCTGCGATTTCAGCCCGAGTCGGTGGGTAGCCGGTCTCTTCAATGGCAGAGCGGATCAGGTCGAGTACTTCCTGCTGGCGCGCGGTAAGCTTTTCCATGAGTGTTTATCCAGTCTGTTGATTTATACAGTGTGTGTAAATATATACAGTGAAAAACACTGTGTAAATACCCAGTATGGTTTATTTTCTTCTTTTTGTTCGCTTTGTTCAGAAGCGGATTGCGGTGTAGGACAGCATCGACCCTCGTACGATGGAAGAGTATCTGGCTGTCTTGCAGCGCTTGCGTGAATGGCGTTTTAAACGTATGTTTGAAACACTTGTTAGTTGGATTAGGCGTTATGGCCCAGAAAGATACGGCCCGTAGTATCCTCGATGCGGCGGAAGAACTTTTTTCAGAGCGCGGTTTTGCAGAGACTTCACTGCGCAATATAACGACGAAAGCGGATGTAAACCTGGCCGCAGTGAACTATCACTTTGGTTCAAAGAAGTCGCTGATTCAGGCGGTTTTTGCACGGTTTCTGAACCCGTTTGTGGCAGAGCTGGATAAGGTTCTGAGTCGTTACGAGCGTGAACTCGAAGGACGCCCTGCGGATCTGATGATGTTGCTGCGTTTATTGTCTGACACGGCACTCAGTTCTGCTGCGGATAAACCACAACGTCTTAATATTTTTATGCGTTTGTTGGGCCTGGCATACAGTCAGGGACAGGGTCACCTTCGTCGTTTTCTACGCCTTGAGTACGGCCACGTTTTTCTGCGTTATTCAGATCTGCTGACTCAGTCTACCCCAGAGTTATCAGACGAAGATCGTTTCTGGCGTGTCCACTTTATGCTGGGTGCGACTATGTTCACTCTGAATGGGGTTGATTCTCTGACGGCAATGGCAGAGCATGATCTCGGTAAGCCAGCAGTAACAGCGGATGTGATCAATCACCTGTTACCTTTCCTGGCGAGTGGCCTTCAGTCTTCTATTCGTGGTTAATACCTTTTAATGACGCAGACACCCTTAATCGAGATATCGATTGAAGATCAGGAACTGCGCCTGAGCGATGAGCAGGGCGTCATCAGTTACCCAGTGTCCACAGCGCTGAACGGTGTTGGTGAACAGGAAGGCACGGGCTGTACTCCCAGAGGCTGGCATCGGGTATCCGCCTTAATCGGCGGTGATCAGCCGGAAGGTGCAGTGTTTGTCGGTCGCCGGCCAACCGGTGAAATATATTCTGCGCAGCTGGCGGCAGAGTTCCCTGAGCGAGACTGGATTCTCAGCCGTATTCTCTGGCTGCAGGGTCTTGAATCTGGCGTTAATCGTTTTGGTAACGTCGATAGTATGCGCCGCTTTATTTATATTCACGGCACCCCAGACACGGAACCTATGGGCATACCTTTGTCTCATGGCTGCGTCCGTATGCGGAACAAAAACGTTATAGAGCTGGCGGATCGGGTCGGTCCGGGTATCCGGGTCTGGATACAGGAAGCCAGCTTCCGGAGAATTTCATGCATAAATCTGTGAACATGTCCCCTGGATCGGCAGTGGGAGTGATCGCTGATATTGAAGGCTTAACTCTGACGGACGAAGATCGGAAGTTTCTGCAGCGCCCCGAGATTTCAGGTCTGATCTTTTTCGCTCGTAATTACGAGTCACCTGAACAACTTAAGCACCTGACTTCTGAGCTGAATGCGCTGCGTCCGGATCTTGTCCTTTGCGTTGATCAGGAAGGCGGACGTGTGCAGCGTTTTCGCGATGGGTTCAGTCGCTTTGCGCCTATGATGGCGTATGAAACGATTTATCGTGAGAACCGGGAGCAGGCACTGGAGCTGGCAGAGGCCGGAGGCTGGTTGCTCGCTCAGGAGTTGGTCGACTGCGGTGTTGATCTTACTTTCGCACCTGTTCTTGATATTGAACGCGACCTCTCAAAAGTGATTGGTGATCGGGCGTTCGGGCACGATGCTGATTCGGTATATGCGTTGGCCAGCGCCTGGGTGAAGGGGATGAGTCATACGGGGATGAAAGCGGTGGGTAAGCATTTTCCGGGGCATGGTGCCGTCGAAGCTGACTCGCATCTTGAGCTTCCTGTCGACCCACGCCCGTATACCGAACTCGAATACGATATGACCCCGTTTGCACGGATGATCGCTGATGCTTCCCTTGCCGGCATTATGCCTGCGCACGTCGTGTATCCAGCCGTTGATAACGAGCGTACCGCAGGCTTTTCTGCACGTTGGCTACAGGGAATTTTACGCAGTGAACTGGGCTTTGATGGGGTTATCTTCAGTGATGATCTTTCGATGGCAGGAGCTGCCAGTGCAGGGGGCTTTGCTCAGCGAGCAGAAGCCGCCGCCAATGCCGGAGCGAATGCTCTGGTGGTCTGTAATGACCGGACTGCTGCGACGGCCATCGCTGACGCCGTGAG
>JAYNJA010000084.1:0-5766 GCA_038109705.1 Thalassolituus sp.
CAGTAAACCCAGTAAGCACTGAGCCCGTATCGTTTTAAGTTACTAAAAAGCCGTCTACAGAATTTTCTGTAGTGCGGCTTCAACGACCTCGATACCAGATTCACGCTTGTGCGCATTTTCACTCAGGTAGCGGCGGAACTGGCGAGCGCCTTTCTGGCCGTTAAATAATCCAAGAATGTGTCGGCTGACGTAATGCAGTGGTGCTCCTTTCGCCAGCAGGGCTTCAATATATGGATACAGAGCCCGGATCGCATTTTCTGCCGTCTGCTCTGTTTGTCCTTCGCCATAGTAGAGATGATCGACATCTAATAGCACACCAGGGTTCTGGTAGGCTTCGCGCCCGATCATGACGCCGTCTGTATGCTCCAGTAGCTTTGCTATTTCCTCGTGCGTCTTAATGCCACCGTTTATGATGATCTCAAGGTCCGGGAAATCACGCTTCAGCCTGAATACATCCTCGTAACGTAGCGGCGGAACTTCACGGTTTTCTTTCGGTGATAATCCCTGAAGGATTGCCTTGCGGGCGTGAACGATAAAGGTGGTGATGCCGGTTTCAGCGACAGTACCCACGAAGTCACGCATTTCCTCGTAGCTATCGTTGTCGTCAATGCCAATGCGGTGTTTGATGGTTACATCGATGCTGGTCGCGTCTTTCATGGCTTTCATGCAATCGGCGACGAGCCCCGGATGAGCCATCAGACAGGCACCAATCATGTTGTTCTGGACGCGGTCGCTAGGACAGCCGACGTTGAGATTTACTTCGTCATATCCCCATTCTTCAGCGAATTTGGCGCACTGGGCCAACTCGTCTGGGTTGCTTCCGCCGAGTTGCAGGGCGATAGGGTGCTCGACATCGTTGTATTCCAGAAAGCGTTCTCTGTTGCCGTGTATCAGTGCGCCTGTGGTAACCATCTCGGTGTAAAGCACGGCGTGTTTGGTCAGCTGGCGCCAGAAGAAACGGCAGTGCTGATCACTCCAGTCCATCATTGGGGCGGTGCAGAATCGACGGTTTATGCTCATTTAAATTACCGTGTGACCTGTTCCAGCAATCGATCGCAAGCACGCGCGTAACGTTTGCGGCTGATTAGTAGTTGCCAGCGTTGCCCACCTACCTGACGCCAGAGAATCGCTGCACGTATGCCTGCGAGAAGAAGGGCGCGTACTTTATTCGCGGTATTGTTATTCTGCAGATAGGTCGGGTTACCTGTGACCTTGATTCGGAAGCTCAGCTGGCTCAGTGTTTGTTTGTACAGGTCTGCCAGTGATGCTAGCGTGTTCTCGTGCATGGCGGAGAAGTGCTCGGCTTGACGTGAGGTCTGATTAATCCCATTGCCAAGAGCGTCAAGCATACCCGGAGACTTGCTGAGCTTGCGCTCCAGATGAAGCAGGCTCAGTGCATAGCGGGTAACGTCCGGGTTGATGCCCCTCGGGTCCCGGCGGCTTGCCGTGTTGAGCGTCTGCAGGCCGGTTTTTAATGTGTTTGGCGCGTCGCCGTATATGTCACCAAAGTGGTCCGGATTCTGAACGAACAGGCTGCGGATCAGTGGCTCGGCATTTGTCATCGACATATCGCCGGTTCGGGCGAGTTCTTCGACCAGGCTGGCAGCCTGAAAAACGGCGGCCAGGGCAATGGCCTGCTGTTCACTACGGCTATTCATTCAAAATTTCCTGTATCTTCAATCACACCGCCACCAAGGCAGATGTCATCGAGGTAAAAAACGACGGACTGGCCGGGCGTCACAGCACGCTGAGGTTTGGTGAATTCTACCCGGTAGCCTTCTTCTGGATTGCCAAAGAGCGTGCAGTCCTGATCATCCTGGCGGTAGCGCACTTTTGCTTTGCAGGCGAGTGGCGTTGTCGGTGGCTCGTTTACCCAGAATATTTCGCTGGCTACCAACCAGTCTTTAAACAGCAGAGGATGGTTTTTACCCTGAACGGCAATCAGTACGTTACGCTCAAGGTCCTTTCCGGCTACAAACCAGGGGGCGTCTGAGTAGTCTTTCAGACCACCGATGCCGAGGCCCTGACGTTGCCCCAGGGTGTGATACATCAAACCGTGGTGCTCGCCAATGTCGTCGCCTTCGGGTGTTTCTATGCGGCCGGGTTGTGCTGGCAGGTACTGCTGAAGGAAGTCTTTGAAACGTCGCTCGCCAATAAAGCAGATGCCTGTAGAGTCCTTCTTGTTGGCGGTGACCAGGTTGTTTTCTTCCGCGATGCGGCGAACTTCTGGTTTTTCCAGCTCGCCAACAGGAAAGAGTGTCATGGCGATTTCTTTGCCGCCTACAGCGTGCAGAAAGTAGCTCTGGTCTTTGTTGCAGTCGAGCCCCTTCAGTAAGACTGTCTCTCCATCGCGTTGGCCACGCCTTACATAGTGGCCGGTGGCAATCAGGTCAGCGCCAAGTACCTTGGCGTATTCAAGAAATGCTTTGAATTTGATTTCGCGGTTGCAGAGGATGTCTGGATTTGGGGTGCGGCCTGCTTTGTATTCGTGCAGGAAGTGTTCGAATACGTTATCCCAGTATTCGGCCGCGAAGTTTGCCTGATGCAGTTTGATACCCAGTGTGTCGCATACCTGTTGGGCATCTGCCAGATCTTCTTTCGCAGTGCAGTATTCGGTGCCGTCGTCTTCGTCCCAGTTTTTCATGAACAGGCCTTCAACCTGATAGCCTTGTTGCATCAGTAGGTAGGCGGATACGGATGAATCAACACCGCCGGACATGCCGACAATTACTTTTGTGTCTTCTGCTTTCATGTCTTCTGCTTTCATCTCTTCCGGGCTATTCGCTCTGGTCGCCATGCATTAAGGGTGTTCAATAATTGCATCGAGGGGCAGATGCTGTTTTCGTAAAAAATCTTCAGCACAGGTCAGGACCATAGGGCTGCGCAGATTGTCTGCGTTTCTCAGTTCGTCGATGGTAAGCCAGCGAGGACCAACGATGCCTTCGTCAAGTTCAGCCTCAGGGTTGAATTGTGTTCCTTCAGCAATCAGACAATACCTGTGGTAGGTAATTCCATTTGCCGGCGCTGTATAGATGTAGAGGCCTAACAGTGCTGTCGGAATGACGTCCCAGCCGGTTTCCTCCAGGGTTTCGCGCACAGCGGCCCTTATAACAGTTTCGCCTTGCTCGATATGTCCGGCTGGTTGGTTCAGGACTTGTCGGCCATCGCTCAGTTCTTCAACCATCAGGAACTTATTGTCCTGGTAAACGATGGTTGCAACAGTCGCATGTGGGGTCCAGCGCTCGGTCATGGTGTGTCCAGTCTGAGAAAAGCCCGCAAGTTTACCTGAAACCCCGATTTGACCTCAAATTCATCGAGGTTTTCTGGTCTGTTTTCGAGGCTGACTTTTCGCCTGACTCTTTGTGTTGCCCTTGGTCTTGCTTTGGCTCTTGGTATTGCTCCGGCGGCTTTTCTGACTTCTGTTGCCCTGGTTGTGTTTCTTCGAACTGGTTTTTGAATCTTCCGGCAGGTTTACGTCTATGCAGGCGAACTCTCCCGGCTTATTTATGTCTTTCAGGCTCCAGGGTCCGATTGCGATTCTGACCAGACGCAGGGTTGGATGACCTATATGAGCTGTCATTCGCCGTACCTGACGGTTTCTACCTTCACTGATTGTGATTTCCAGCCAGGTCGTGACGTCGTTATTTCGCTGTCTGACCGGAGGGTTGCGCTCCCATAGGTCTGGAGTCGGGCAAATGGCGACTTTGGCGGGGCGGGTGGGCCCATCTTTCAGGGTGACTCCGTCGCGCAGTCGCTGCAGTGAATTATCATCTGGAGAGCCTTCTACCTGAACAAGATAAGTTTTTGTCATCTTATTCTTAGGGTCGGCTATTCTTGACTGGAGAGCACCTGAGTCCGTCAGTAGTAACAGGCCTTCCGAGTCGTAGTCGAGACGCCCGGCAGGATAGACGCCCGGTGTTTTAATGTAATCCGCCAGTGTTGAACGACCCTCTTTGTCAGTGAACTGGCAAAGCACGTTAAAAGGCTTGTTGAGTAATATTAGGCTGGCCATGTTGTGTAGGAAAACTACTTATTCTTTTGTCTAGCTTGCATTTTTTGTAGAAAAACTACAAATTAGCGGCGATTTATAAGAGCTGCTCAGCTCAGGTTTACGCGCGCCCGGTACCTCCGGGCGGCAGCAATGCCGGACCGGGCGGCCTCAGCAGCCAAAAGCTGTAGAGGTCCGGTTCAAGCGAAACAGCAACAGCGTTACGCATTAGGAGACAGAATGTCTGTGAACGATCCGAAAATCATTTACACCGAAACCGACGAAGCCCCAGCACTGGCGACATACTCGCTACTGCCAATCATTCAGGCATTCGCGCGTTCCGTTGGTGTGGATGTAGAAACACGCGATATCTCCCTGGCAGGGCGTATTCTCGCTAACTTCCCGGAATTTCTCAAAGAAGAACAGCGTATTCCTGATGCGCTGGCCGAGCTGGGCTCGATGGCGGGTCAGCCGGATGCCAATATAATCAAGCTACCGAACATTTCGGCGTCTCTGCCACAGCTGCGTGAAGCAATTAAAGAACTCCGCGCTAAAGGCTTTGACGTTCCTGTTTACCCGACAAACCCAGCCACCGACGAAGATCGTGATGTACAGGCTCGATATGACCGTATCAAAGGTAGTGCGGTAAACCCTGTACTGCGTGAAGGTAACTCGGATCGTCGTGCGCCAGCGTCAGTAAAAGAGTACGCTCGCAAGAATCCTCATAGCATGGGCGAGTGGAGCGTTGATTCGAAAAGTGCGGTAGCGCACATGGATCATGGTGATTTCTACGGTAGCGAGAAGTCATTGACTCTGAATGACGAAGATATCGTAGACATCGAATTTGTCGACGCAGAAGGTAATGTTACTCCGCTGAAAGAAGGTCTGAAGTTGATCTCTGGCGAAGTGATTGATGCTTCTGTCATGCAGGCGAAAGCACTGCGGGAATTCCTGGCAAAAGCCATAGAAGAAGCGAAGGAAAAGGGTGTGTTGTTCTCAGTGCACCTGAAGGCAACCATGATGAAGGTGTCTGACCCTATCATCTTCGGCCATGTTGTATCTGTTTTCTTTGCTCCGGTATTCGAAAAGTACGCTGAGACATTCGAACGTCTTGGTGTTGATGTGAACAATGGACTCGGCGATGTTTACGCTAAAATCGCAAAGCTGACCGATGATGAGCGGGAAGCTATTGAGGCGGATATTGCTGCCTGTTATGAGTCTCGTCCTGAGATCGCAATGGTGAACTCAGATAAGGGGATCACTAACCTTCACGTACCTAACGATGTCATCGTTGACGCCTCGATGCCAGCCATGATCCGTACTTCCGGAAAGATGTGGGATAAGCGCGGCAAACTGCACGATACGCTGGCTGTGATTCCTGATCGTTGTTATGCCGGTGTGTACCAGGAAACCATCAAGTTCTGTAAAGAGCATGGCGCTTTTGATCCACGCACTATGGGGACCGTACCTAACGTTGGTCTGATGGCTCAGAAGGCCGAAGAATATGGTTCGCACAATAAGACGTTCCAGATCCCGGGTGAGGGTAAGGTGCGTGTTGTCAGCGAGAAGAGCGGTGATGTTCTGATTGAGCATGATGTTCATAAAGATGACATCTGGCGTATGTGTCAGGCGAAAGATGCTCCAATCCGCGATTGGGTTCGTCTGGCGGTAAGTCGAGCTCGTGCGACTTCGACACCAGCGATCTTCTGGTTGGATGAAAAGCGCGGCCACGATGCCGAGCTGATTGTTAAAGTGAAGGCCTATCTCGCTGAAGAAGA
>JAYNJA010000084.1:5776-10949 GCA_038109705.1 Thalassolituus sp.
TTAATGTAAAAGAGTACCTTTCAGATTAAAAGACCTAAGGTATGGATATCCTAATCCTGGCTCCTGAAGAAGCGACTCGCGTTACGCTGGCCCGAATGAAGGATGGTGAAGATACTATTTCTGTGACGGGCAACGTTCTGCGTGACTACCTGACGGATCTGTTCCCGATTCTTGAATTAGGTACCAGTGCAAAAATGCTTTCTATCGTGCCTCTGATGAGCGGCGGTGGTCTGTTTGAAACTGGTGCAGGTGGCTCAGCCCCTAAGCACGTTCAGCAATTCCTTGAAGAGGACTTCCTGCGTTGGGATTCTCTAGGTGAGTTTATGGCGCTTGCAGCTTCTCTGGAGCACCTCGCTGAGATGTCAGGCAATGCTCGTGCTGCGATTCTTGGCGAATCTCTGGATGTGGCCTCCGGCCGTATTCTGGACGAGCAGAAATCACCGGGACGTGAAGTGGGCAACCTTGATAATCGTGGCAGTCATTTCTATCTGGCACAGTTCTGGGCTCAGGCGCTGGCTGATCAGGATAAGGACGCAGAGTTGTCCGATCGCTTTAAATCACTGGCAGAAGCGTTGACGTCTAATGAGTCGGCGATTCTCGGTGAGCTTTCTGCAGGGCAGGGGTATGCGGTTGAGATTGGTGGCTACTATCGCCCTGATCCGGCTTTGGCTGCTAAAGCTATGCGCCCCAGTGCTACGTTGAATGGCCTGATTGATAACTTCTGAACTTTCTTTTGCGAAGGTAGATAAATAAAAAAAACCGCCTGAGGGCGGTTTTTTTATTGCTGCTTGCATCAAAAAGTTACGCTGTTTCCGGCGTTTCTTCGCGCATGGCAGATGTGGTCTCAGCAGGGCGGTTGTCTCCGAGAGCACGGATGTTAATCGCGTGGAGACCTTTGTCACTGGGTTTGATATCGAATTGAACAGTCTGGCCGGCTTTCAGAGTGCGGTAGCCATCCATATCAATCACTGAGTAGTGGGCGAAAAGGTCTTCATTGGTGTCATCGCTGAGGATAAAGCCATAACCTTTTGCGTTGTTGAACCACTTAACGGTCCCTGTTTTCATAGTGTATCTCCTTGAGTGCCCTCAAATTGCCTAAGACTCCGGGCCGCAGACTACCTGCCTTCCCGGCAACACGAAAAACACTACGCCGTAAAAAATGGCCCGTCAAGACACTTAGACTAAGGTAGGGGGTGGCGGTGGCCTGTGCAGTGCTGTGGCGGTATCATGTGACTAATTTGGCAAACAACGAAACCTGATGGCGCGTCATGTATAAAACTCATCTAAGCTTAACTAATCAGGATCCTCACCACGAGGAAGACGGCTATACCGCCGTGCAGGAGGCTCAGCCAGCGATCAGGCGGCCACCTTTGTATAACGTGGTGATGTTGAATGACGATTACACACCAATGGAATTCGTCGTTGAGATTCTGCAGAAGTTTTTTGCAAAGACTCCGGAGCAGGCAACAGAAATCATGTTAACTGTTCATACGAAAGGCAGTGCCGTGTGCGCCGTCTATACTAAGGACATTGCTGAAACTAAAGCAGAAATTGTGAATCAATATTCCAAGGAGTGTCAGCATCCGCTGATGTGTGAGATCGCCCCGGCAGAAGACTGAAATCAGGAGGCGCTATGCTGAACCGCGAACTCGAGCAAACTTTGAATGAAGCGTTCAAGGATGCCCGTGCCAAACGTCATGAATTTATGACGGTTGAACATCTGTTGCTTGCATTGCTCGACAATGAAGCAGCGTCCACCGTTCTGCAGGCCTGCGGAGCGGACATACTTAAACTGCGTAAGGATCTCGACGAGTTCGTAGATTCGACAACGCCTCTTATCCCTGAGACCAGTGGTGAGCAGGAAACTCAGCCGACTTTAGGTTTTCAACGTGTGTTACAGCGCGCTGTGTTTCATGTTCAGTCATCTGGTAAAACGGAAGTGTCTGGCGCTAATGTTCTGGTTGCGATATTCAGCGAGCAGGAAAGCCAGGCGGTGTACTTCCTGAAACAACAGAACATTGCCCGCATTGACGTGGTTAATTACATCTCTCATGGCATCTCGAAAGTGAGTGGTCCCGAGGAAGGTGCAGACCAGGCGTCAGAGTCTATGGATGATGATGCTGAGAGCGGCTCTAAGTCGGCTCTTGAGGGTTACGCGACCAACCTTAACCGTCAGGCGCGGGAAGGTAAGATCGATCCTCTGATTGGACGAGAATTCGAAGTCAGTCGTCTGGTTCAGATTCTTGCCCGTCGCCGGAAAAATAATCCGCTACTCGTCGGTGATTCTGGGGTTGGTAAAACAGCAATTATCGAGGGCCTGGCCAAGCGTATCGTAGACGGTGATGTGCCAGAGGTGATCTCTGACGCTGTTGTCTACAGTCTTGATATGGGCGCCTTGCTCGCCGGCACAAAATACCGCGGTGACTTTGAGAAGCGCTTCAAGGCTCTGCTGGCAGAACTTAAGCGTCAGCCTCACGGAATTCTCTTCATCGACGAGATTCACACTATTATCGGCGCTGGTGCGGCTTCTGGCGGCGTTATGGATGCCAGTAACCTGCTCAAGCCTCTGCTCAGCTCAGGTGAAGTCCGCTGCATTGGTTCTACGACCTTTACCGAGTTCCGTGGAATTTTTGAGAAAGACAGTGCGCTCACCCGTCGTTTCCAGAAGATCGATGTAGCAGAACCTTCTGTAGAGGATACCTACAAGATTCTCAAAGGCCTCAAGTCACGTTTTGAGGAGCATCATAACGTTAAGTACACAGATAAAGCCCTGCGTACAGCGGCAGAACTCGCCGAACGCTACATCAATGACCGAAATATGCCTGATAAGGCTATCGATGTTATTGATGAAGTGGGTGCGCTGCAGCAGATGGTGCCTCCAAACAAACGTAAGAAGCAGATCGGTGTTGCTGAGATTGAAGAGGTTGTCGCTGCCATAGCGAGAATTCCGCCGAAGTCTGTTTCAGCATCTGATAAAGAGCTGCTGTTTGGTCTCGAGGATAAGCTGTCTATGGTGGTGTTTGGTCAGGATGAAGCAATCCAGACTATGTCGACTGCCATCAAAATGTCCCGTGCTGGTCTGAGCAGCCCTCAGAAGCCAATCGGGTCATTCCTCTTTGCTGGTCCGACCGGTGTGGGTAAAACTGAAGTGACCCGTCAGCTGGCCTCTGTGATGGGCATGGAGCTGGTGCGCTTTGATATGTCCGAATACATGGAGCGTCATACCGTCTCGCGCCTGATTGGTGCGCCTCCGGGTTACGTTGGGTACGATCAGGGTGGCCTGCTGACTGAAGCTGTGAATAAAACACCGCACTGTGTGCTGCTGCTTGATGAAATCGAGAAAGCGCATCCAGAAGTGTTCAATATCCTGCTTCAGGTAATGGATCACGGTACGCTGACGGACAACAACGGTCGTAAAACAGACTTCCGTAATGTCATCCTGATTATGACGACGAATGCGGGTGCGGCGGTAATGAGCCGTAACAGCATCGGCTTTACTCAGCAGGATCACACCACGGATGGCTCGGAAGAGCTGAAGAAGCTGTTTACGCCTGAATTCCGTAACCGTCTCGATAGTGTCATTCAGTTTGCTGCACTGGGACGTGACACTATTCTTCACGTGGTTGATAAGTTCCTGGCGGAGCTGCAGGGTCAACTTGATGATAAAGGTGTGTTACTGAACGTTGATGATGAGGCGCGCAAGTGGCTTGCTGAGCATGGCTATGATGAGAAAATGGGTGCTCGCCCTATGGCTCGTCTGGTACAGGATCGGATTAAGAAGCCGCTGGCTGAGATGATTCTGTTCGGTAATCTGTCGAAAGGCGGAGAAATCGACGTGACAGTATCTGAAGGGGAGTTGTCTCTGGAGTTGCCAGAAGCAATGCCGGCGTAAGCCGGCACTGCCATCACAGACCGTGAACGATCAGCGGGCGCGGTAGGTGATGCGGCCTTTGCTCAAGTCGTAAGGAGTGAGCTCAACCTTAACTTTGTCACCTGTAAGAATACGGATGTAGTTCTTACGCATTTTTCCTGAGATATGCGCGGTCACTACGTGGCCGTTTTCCAGTTTTACGCGGAACATTGTGTTAGGAAGGGTATCGATTACCTCGCCTTCCATTTCAATGTGATCGTCTTTTGCCATTCGTCACCTGTCTGAATCTTGTTCAATGCGCGCGCATTCTGCCCTAAAACTCGGCTTAAGGCAAAGACCCTTATTAAGATAAGGTCAGATAAGCGGCTGCCAGGTGTTGTTTCTCAATACTTGCAGTGGCTGAAAACGCTTTTTGTACGACATTTTACGACAGTCGTTCACAAGATAACCAAGATAGTTGTACTGGTACCCCAAAGATGCAGCGAGCTGTGAGAGGCGAATGATCAGTGTGGTACCAACTGATAGGGCTTCGGCCTCGGGTGCGTAAAAGCAATAAACCGATGATAGGCCGTCATCGAAGATATCAAACACCAGAACCCCTATAACTTCGCCACCATCCCGCGCCACCAGGTAGCGGCTGTTGCCGAGTCCTTCAACAAGGAACTCGCGATAGGTTTCGGGATTTGGTGGGTACATGTCACCATCGGCGTGACGTCCACGTATGTACCTTTTATATAGCGGGTAGAGCTGCATGGCTTCGTCAGGCAGTTCAATCGATAAATTCCAGTGTTGGTTCTTCTTCAGCAGGCGCTTCATGTTCCTGCTTAATGTGAATTCCTGTGTGGGAAGGCGTACAGATTGGCATTCATTGCAGTCAGTGCAGGCTGGCCGATACACCAATTTGCCACTACGGCGAAAGCCTGACTGGCTAAGCTGGGTGAGTTCGGATTGACTCAGGTTTTCGCGAGGATCAACATATTCACTACGTGCATTCTGGTTGCTCAGGTATGGGCACGGGTGAGGCTGGGTCGGCATAAACAGAGTCAGAGATCTCAACGTAATACCCCGGGTAGTGGTGGAATGGTCGCACGGGCGGTGGCTTCTGCCAGGCGTGACTCAAATTCTTCGCGGTTGAGCTCGACGATGCCAAAGCGTTCAAGATGACCTGTCCGCATCTGGCAGTCAATGATAGTTACCCCAAGATTAAACAGGATCGGCGCAGCTGTCGCGAAGGCGACTTTAGATGCGCCACTATGAAGAGTGAACATGCTCTCTCCAAATACTGCCGTACCAATTACCAGG
>JAYNJA010000085.1:0-10885 GCA_038109705.1 Thalassolituus sp.
AGTGAAGCCATGGCGCAGCGCGGTGCCGAAGTCACCGGTATCGACATGGGCGAAGCGCCATTAAACGTTGGCCGCCTGCACGCCCTCGAAAGCGGTGTCAGCGTCACTTATCGCCAGATTCCTGTGGAAGAGCTCGCGGAAGAAATGCCCGGCGCATTCGATGTCGTCACCTGCCTTGAAATGCTTGAGCATGTGCCTGACCCAGCGTCGATCATCCGCGCTTGCTACAAGCTGGTAAAACCGGGCGGCATGGTGTTTTTCTCGACCATTAACCGCAATCCGAAAGCCTACGCCATGGCGATCATCGGTGCTGAATACCTGCTGCGCATGCTGCCAGCGGGCACCCATGACTACGACAAGTTCATCAAGCCAAGCGAACTGACCCGCTGGTGTCGTGCGGCCGACCTGAAAGTCATCGACATGACCGGCATGGTCTATAACCCGCTGACCAAAGACTACAGCCTGAAAGATAATGATGTTGATGTGAATTATCTCGTTGCTACCGTTAAAGAAGCAGAAGACGCCGAATGAAGCTGCCCGCCGCTGTCCTGTTCGACCTTGACGGTACCTTAGTCGACACCGCCCCTGATTTCTTTGAGGTGGTCAATAGCCTGCGCGCAGACATCGGTAAACAGCCGCTCTCTGATGACACTATCCGTGAACAGGTCAGCAACGGTGGTATCGCCCTGGCGACGATCACGTATGAAGTATCGCGGGAAGATCCGGATATTCAGGCGTATCGTCAGAAAGTTCTCGACCGCTACGAAACCGCGGTCGGAGCGCACGCAGAATTATTTGATGGCTTCACCGATGTACTGGCATTTCTGGCAAAAGAGAACATTCCCTGGGGAATCGTGACCAATAAGCCTCGCAAGTACACCGACCTGCTCCTTGAGCGTATGCCTCTGCCTTGTCACTTTGTCGTCTGTCCGGAAGACGTGAAGAACAACAAACCGGCACCAGACAGCCTGCTGCTATGTGCTGAGAAGATGCAGGTAAACGCTCAGGAATGCTGGTACGTGGGAGATCACATCCGGGATATTCAGGCAGCAAAGGCGGCAGACATGTTCAGTATTGCCGCCCTCTTCGGCTACATCGAAGAGAAAGATGATCCAAAAGCCTGGAACGCAGAACATTATATTGGCTCAGCCACTGACCTGCTGGCCATGCTTACCGGCAAACACTGACCGGCCTTGCCGCTGTTGCCGCCGAACCTAGACAGAATTTACAGAGATTTAGATAAAGATGACTGATCAGACTGCCAGCCCATTAGAAAATCGCGTCATTTTAGTGACAGGTGGTGGCTATGGTATCGGCCGGGAAGCCGCGCTGACCTACGCCCGCGCCGGAGCAACAGTATTACTGTTAGGCCGTACAGAGGAAGCCCTGAACGATACTTACGATCTGATCGAGGCCGAAAACCTGCCGCAGCCAGCAGTTCTGCCATTTGATCTCGAAGAAAAAGATGAGTCGAAATTCATCGAACTGGCAGCACTGATTGAACAGCACTTTGGACACCTGGACGGCGTGCTCCTTAATGCCTCTGTACTCGGCCAGCGTACAATGCTGGAAAACTACCATTGGGATACGTGGCAAAAGGTCATTCAGATCAACGTTAACGGCCAGTTCGCCCTGATGAAACACCTGCTGCCGTTACTTCATAAGGCTCCAGCAGACGCCTCCGTTATCTTCACAACCAGCAGCGTGGGCCGCGAAGGCCGTGCTTACTGGGGCGCGTATTCAGTTTCTAAGTTTGCGACCGAGGGCCTGATGCAGGTTATGGCGCAGGAACTCGAAAACACCAGCAATATCCGTGTGAACTGCATCAACCCGGGGGCAACCCGAACGCAGATGCGGGCTGCAGCCTACCCTGCTGAAAACCCCATAACAGTGACAGAAGCGAAAGATATTATGCCGCTCTATCTGCACCTGATGAGCCCGGAGTCCATTGGCACCCATTGCCAGAGTCTGGATGCCCAACCGAAATAAGCTATCACAATCAGGGGGAACGTCTCTCTCCCCCTGTTACTGCACTCTGCATTTCCACCTTTTTCTGCCATCTGAAATTACTCCACACCTCCGAAGCAACAGTCATAGTTTTGGCTCACAACTTGTCCAAATTTCGTCAATCTAATGTCGGGAATTTATCTCCCGTCTTGTCAAAACACCTAACTCATTGATTTTGAAACCATTTCATCACATTCAATTTATGGCACAAAAATCGCTTATTACCTCGCAGTGAAATAACCAAACATGACGAGGTAGCTCATGGTCAGCCCAATGAACGGCAGAGCAGAACTGCGTGACGATAAAGTCATCACCCCTTTCGGTGATCTGGCTCCCCGACCGGACATACGTCCGGAGGTCCTGCTGCGCCTCTCTGGCAAACTTCAGACGACACTTGAACTAGGACAACTACTGGAGATCTTCCTTGAAGAAATCCAGCAGGCTGTACTGATCGATGGTCTGACATTCAGCCATGAGCCCACCAATACAACACTGGCAACAGGCAGAAATAGCCTGCATACCGCGAATTATCGATTGCAGACACAACAGGATTACATGGGCGACCTATCGTTTCACCGCTCCACCCGCTTCCGCGAGCACGAACTGGCCAATATCGAAGGCTTACTGACGACTCTGGTATATCCGCTACGGAACGCACTGCGCTACCACGAAGCGTTGGCTGCCGCGTTTCGCGACCCACTGACCGGCGCGGGTAACCGCGTTGCTCTTGACAAGACGTTGGGGCGTGAGATTGAACTGGCGAAACGTCATGACCAGCCATTATCGATATTGATGCTGGATCTGGACCACTTCAAGCAAGTGAATGATGAGTTCGGCCACAGCATGGGCGATAAAGTATTAAAAGAAGCCGTGAACGCAATTACCGGCTGCATCCGCCAGACCGATATGTGCTTCCGCTATGGTGGCGAAGAATTTCTCATTTTACTCAGTAATGCGGAGCAATCCGGCGCACTACGCATAGCAGAACGAGTGAGAATGGGCATCGGCCAGCTGACATTTGAAAACACCGATAACCAACTTCAGGTTACCGCCAGTGTTGGCTGTGCGACCCTACAACCATCAGACATGATGGAAGATCTGATCAACCGCGCAGATACAGCGCTCTACGTTGCCAAAGATCAGGGGCGTAATCGCGTCATCAGCGATCTCGATATGGAGTTCAACCGCCAGGAGCAGGACTGATCCTACCCCTGACGAGTGGAATGAGCCGGGTTTACTTGGAGCGAGGAGTCCGCTTGCCGACCGTCTGGCGTACCTTCTGCTTACGTGCCTGACGCTGGTATTGCTCTTTATCCTTACCGACGAACTTTCTGGTCTGCTTCGAACGCAGACCAACCAGGTCGTATAGATCATTCACGTCTTTCTGACCCAACTCTACCCAAGTACCGACAGGAACATTACTTGGCATAAAGATGCAGCCATAACGCACACGCTTAAGACGGGATACGGTGACCTCCTGGCTTTCCCAAAGGCGACGGACTTCGCGGTTACGACCTTCCATCACCACCACGTGATACCACTTGTTCTGACCGTCACCATCGAAAAAGCGTACGTCAGTAAAACGCGCCATCCCATCTTCAAGAAGCACGCCTTCTTTCAGGCGTTTTATCATTGCCTCATCAACATCGCCACGGACACGCACCGCATATTCGCGATCCACTTCGGTGGATGGATGCATTAGTTTGTTTGCCAGCTCACCATCAGTGGTAAACAGCAAAAGGCCACTGGTATTGATATCCAGACGACCAACATTGATCCATCGTTCATTCTTGGTTTTTGGCAAATGATCAAATACCGTTGGCCGCCCCTCCGGATCATTACGGGTACAGACCTCGCCCAAGGGCTTGTTGTATGCAATAACACGAGTGTTGCGACCGGCCTCTTCCAGATCAACTTTACGACCATCAAGACGGACATCATCGAAACGACTCGCACGGTCACCCAGGTTAGCCGTAACACCATTAACCGTAACACGGCCATCAGCGATCCAACGCTCTGCTTCTCGACGGGAGGCAACGCCGGCTACCGCCAGCAGTTTCTGAACGCGTTCATTCATTTTCAGATTCTTTTTCAGTAGGGCCTGTTTCAGTGTCATCCACACCGGACTCAGGCAAATTCTCAGCCACCGGCTCCGCCGGTTGCGAATGTTGTTGTTCAAGGCGCTTCAGAATCTGACTCAGATCCCGGACCTTACGCGCCTCGCCTTTGCCTGTGCGTCCTTCCACGGGCTCAAATACGTTATCTTCCACACGGTCAATCAATGCTTCAGCCGCCGCAATGTCATCAGCGGTATCACTCAAGACTTCAGCACCACGCTCTTCACGTTCTTCATCACTGGTAAAGTCGTAGCGGTCTGGCGTCGGTTTACGCGCTTCCGCATCGTCTCCCAGTGCCAGCCTGCGATTAGCATCATCAAGCTCGCGTATTTCCATCAATGATGGGAGATCCTCCAGAGACTTCAGACCAAAATAGTCCAGAAATTCCCTGGTCGTTGCATACATGGCTGGCCGCCCAGGCACATCGCGATGCCCCACCACCCGGATCCACTCACGCTCAATCAGGGTTTTGATAGTACTGGAGCTGACCACAACCCCACGCACATCTTCGATATCACCACGGGTCACAGGCTGACGATAAGCAATCAATGCTAACGTCTCAAGCAAAGCACGCGTATAGCGTTGAGGGCGTTCCTCCCAGAGCCTCGCAACATAGGGCGCAGTTTCATTGCGCACCTGCAACCGAAACCCCGAAGCCACTTCAGCGACCTCGATTCCCCGACCAAGCAAATCCTTACGCAGCTCAACGACTGCATCAAGAATCTCTGACGAAGTAGGTGCCATACCTTCAGCAAACAGCGTTTTTATACGCTCTACCGACAAGGGAGTTCCTGCGGCCATCATCGCTGCTTCAAGAATATTCTTAAGCGCCGGCTGGCTCATCCGCTCTCCTCAGTTTCACATGAATGGCACCCAGTATTTCATGCTGAACTATATCAATCAGTTGCTCTTTGATCAGCTCAAGTATGGCCAGAAAACTGACAACGACACCTAACTTTCCTTCGCGGTACTCAAACAACTGACTGAAGGGTACAAAGTGACCACCTTTCAGCTTCTCCAGAATGTCGGACATACGCTCCCGGGTAGAGAGTTGTTCGCGCTCAATCTCATGGTGCTCAAAACGCTCAGCCCGTCGCAGGACAGTGGCCATTGCCAGCATCATCTCCCGCATATCGACGTCTGGATGCAGGCGCTCAGTTATACGATCTGGTGCATCGACGTTAGCGACAAATATGTCCCGGTCCAGTCTGGGTAATTCATCAATCTGCTCGGCGGCGTTACGAAACTGCTCGTATTCCTGCAAGCGACGTATCAACTCAGCACGCGGATCTTCTTCTTCGCCATCATCGCCTTCGCCTTTCTGGCGGGGTAACAACATCCGACTTTTAATCTCTGCCAGCATGGCTGCCATCACCATATACTCGGCCGCCAGCTCCAGCTGCAACGCCTGCATCATGTCGATGTACTGCATATACTGATCAACAATATCTGATACGTTTACTTCGAGAATATCGAGGTTCTGTTTACGGATCAGGTAAAGCAACAGGTCCAGCGGGCCTTCAAACTGTTCGAGTATAATTTCGAGCGCGTCAGGCGGGATATACAGATCCAGCGGTAACTGGGTCATCGGCTGCCCCTGGACCAGAGCGAATGGCATTTCTTTCTGCCTTATGCGCTCTCCGCCCTTGTCCGACGACTGAAGCTGGCTGTTGTCGCTAGTAATATCTGTCACAGGGTGTCTTCCCTTACATTGCCCGGCAGAGCCTGTCAGCGATACGCCAGGCCCATAGCATCGCGCACTTCTTCGAGAGTCGCCCGCGCAGCATCACGTGCGCGCTCAGTACCCTCGGCGATTATGCTGTGGACAAGGTCAATATTTTCTTCGAAATCTTTGGCTCGCTCCCGCACCGGCGCCTGTTGCGCAATGATTTTTTCAGCGGCACGGTGCTTGCACTCAACACAGCCCCAGGCTGCGCTACGGCAATTGTCGGCAATAATAGCCAATTCATCGTCATTGCCGTACACCAGATGAAACTGCCACACGGGACAGGCATCCGGATTCCCCGGGTCACTAAGGCGCACACGCGATGGATCAGTCGGCATATTGCGCAGAGCTTTCTCAACATCATCAGGCTCAGCCCGAAGGGGAATTATGTTGTTGTGGGTGTTCGACATTTTACGTCCATCTAACCCCGGTACTTTTGCGGCATTCGTCGCCACTACAGACTGCGGCTCAGGCAAAATGGCAACACTATCCCCTTCAAGGTACCCAAGGAGACGCTCTTTATCTGCCAGGGTCAGATTATTTTGCTCACGCACCAACGCCTGCGCGGTTGCCAGAGCCTCAACATCACCATGGCGGGTATGTGCCAGACGCAGGTCACTGTATAAAGACCCTGCTTTTTTACCCAGTTTACGGACAGCCGCTTCTGCATTCGCAGCAAAATCCTGCTCTCCCCCATACAAATGGTTAAAACGACGGGCGATTTCCCTGGCCAGCTCTACATGTGGAGTCTGATCAGCACCCACCGGCACCAGCCCGGCGCGGTATGCCAATACATCTGCTGCCTGCAATAGCGGGTACCCCAACACACCATAGGTTGCCTTTTCCTGATCACGGTAATGATCAATGAATTCTTTATACGCCGGAGCTCGTTCAAGCCAACTGAGGGGCGTGATCATTGAGAGAAGAAGATGAAGCTCTGCCTGCTCAGGTACACGACTCTGAATAAACAGATTGGCAGCACCAGGATTCACTCCGGATGCCAGCCAGTCGATCACCATATCCCAGGTGCTGGAAGCAATCAGATCAGAGTTAGCATAACCTGTCGTTAAGGCATGCCAATCGGCAACAAAAAAGAAGCATTCGTACTCGTGCTGTAACTTTACCCAGTTTTTCAGAACACCGTGGTAATGACCAAGGTGAACCGGGCCGGTTGGCCTCATTCCAGATACTACCCGCCTCTGCGGATCAACAGTACTCAATTGCGCTTCCTCTTTGTTTTCCGTTAGCCCCAGTGTACTCCAGCCACCGGTCAATTTCCTGTTTTCACGACAAGCGTGAAATACCCACTGCAGCACGTACCTGATCGAGCATCGGGCGACTGATCGCGCGGGCCTTTTCAGCACCTTTCTGCAGTTCAGCTTCAATATCCGCCGGACGCGCCAGCAAATCTTCGTAACGCTCGCGGGCTTCTGCCACCTCTTCGTTGATCAGACCGAACAGTTTCTTCTTAGCGTCGCCCCAGCCAATGCCATCAGCAAATGCCTGGCGCATCTCTGCCGTCTGTTCAGCGGTCGCAAACGCTTTCCAGATCTGAAACACTGCTGAAGTATCAGGATCTTTCGCTTCACCCGGCTCAAGCAGGTTCGTTTTAATTTTATTGATGTGCTTCTGCAGTTTCTTCTCTGGCAGGAAAAGCGGAATGGTGTTGCCATAACTCTTACTCATTTTACGGCCATCCAGTCCTTGCAGGACAGCCGCATCATCGTCGACCTGATAATCCGGCAATGTCAGCAAAGATTCACCCTTACCGTAAATATGGTTGAAGCGCTGAGCCATATCGCGTGCCATTTCAACATGCTGAATCTGGTCTTTACCCACCGGAACCTTATGGGCACCAAACATCAGAATATCTGCTGCCATCAGAACCGGGTAGCTGAACAGGCCCATAGTGACCGCTTTATCGGCGTCTTCGCCTTCTTCGAGGTTCGCATCAACTGCCGCTTTATACGCGTGAGCCCGGTTCATCAGGCCTTTGGCGCAGATACAGTTCAACACCCAGGTCAGCTCCGGAATTTCTGGTACGTCAGACTGACGATAGAAAACGGCGTTATCGGTATCCAGCCCAAGGGCCAGCCAGGTAGCGGCGATTTCCTTGGTCGACTGGTGTACAGCCGCAGGGTCCTGACACTTAATCAGCGCGTGAAAATCGGCGAGAAAATAGAATGATTCGTTGTTGGTATCGCGACTGGCTTCAATCGCAGGGCGGATAGCGCCTACGTAGTTTCCGAGGTGAGGAGTTCCGGTGGTAGTAATACCGGTCAAAACGCGCTGTTTGGTCATTGGCTGAACCCGTTACATCCGATGAATCGTAAAGGGCGCAATGATAGCGGTTTTGACCGGTCAGGCACAGGCTGTCAGCCTGAGAAGAATGAAGTATTACAGAAAAGCGCTGGCGTCACCGACGCCCTGACGCAGAAGCTCAGGTGTCTCATCAGTCATATCGATCACGGTTGTCGCTTCGAAGCCGCAGAAGCCACCATCCACAACCAGATCAAGGGTATGCTCCAGACGCTCACGAATCTCGTATGGGTCCGACAAGGGCAAGTCTTCGCCCGGCAGAATCAGAGACGAGGTCATCAACGGCTCGCCCATTTCTTCCAGCAACGCCATAGCAATCTTGTTATCAGGCACGCGGATGCCGATGGTCCGCTTCTTCGGATTCATCAGCAGGCGCGGTACATCACGGGTACCCGGCAAAATAAACGTAAACGCACCAGGCGTATGAGCTTTCAGCACGCGAAACATCGAATTATCTACTTTTGCGTAAGTCGACAACTCTGAGAAATCACGACAGAGAAGCGTGAAGTTGTGTTTTGGTCCCAGCTGGCGTAAGCGCATCACCTTCTCGGTCGCGCTTTTATCGCCAATACGGCACGCCAATGCATAGGCACAATCGGTCGGGATAACTGCCAGCCCACCGCTGCGCAGGATATCAGCAGCCTGCTTAACGAGGCGCTGCTGAGGGTTATCCGGGTGAATCTGAAAAAACTGGCTCACATTATTTCCTTTTCAAAAATTCGATCACGACCAGACTGACCAGACCGGAGGAACATCCTTCGGAAACGCCGGCATAACACCGAGATCCAGCCCAAATCGGTTAGGGCCGTGAAAATCACTGCCGCATGACCCCATTAACTCCATGTCCCGAGCTAACTGCGCCATCTGGCCGCGTTGGTTGTTATCCATCATACCGTACGCAACTTCCAGGCCACGGCCACCTGCATCAATAAAATCATTCATACAGGCGCGCAATTTTGTGCGGGTCATCTTGTACAGATGGGCATGTGCCATAACGGCCACACCACCGGCCTCAGTAATCCAGCGAACAACCTGATCCATCTCTGGCCAGCTGGTTTTCACATCTCCCGGTTTACCTGCACCAAGATACTTAGTAAATGCGGTTTGCATCGACGGCACCCAGCCCTGATCAACGAGATAGCGGGCAAAATGCGGCCGCCCAATCGCATCGCTTCCGGCATAGCCACGCACAGCATCCAGATCAATCGTTTGCTGCAGCTTTTTGCCTACACGCTTAGCAATCAATTCTGAGCGCTGAGCACGGGCTTTATTCTGAAATGCCTCCGCCTCTTTCATAACAGGCGAGTCAACGTCCATATTCAGACCAACAATATGAATCGTGATTCCACCCCAGACACAAGAAAGTTCAATGCCTGATATCAGGTTCACACCCAATTCTTCAGCAACCGGCAAAGCCTGACGGAACCCCTCTAAAGTATCGTGGTCTGTAATAGCCAGTGTCTCGATACCCCGCTCTGCGGCACGACGGACCAGATCTGCCGGTTCAAGGCTGCCGTCTGAGGCGGTGGTATGGCAATGAAGATCAATGGACGAGTTCACATTGGACGCTCTGGGTGGCTTACGACATAATGCCCCTCATTGTAAATGCACAGAAGCCCTATAGCGAATGAAGTTACTGCTCGATTACCTGCCGATTGCCATTTTCTTTGTTGTTTTCAAAATGGCACCCGACCTGATAGAAGCTCTAAGCCCGTACCTTTCAGAAGATCAGATCTCTCTGTTATCGGGTACCGAACCCCTGATTCTGGCGACCGCCATCCTGATACCTGCGACCATACTTCAGATCCTTGCGACCAAGCTTATATGGGGCAAAGTCGAGAAGATGCATCTCATTACTCTTGGCATCGTCCTGGTCATGGGCGGCCTTACTGTTGCCCTCAATGACAAAATGTTCATTATGTGGAAGCCAACCATAGTGAACTGGGCATTTGCCCTCGGCTTTATTGGTTATCGCCTGTTCTCCGGAAACCACCTGTTGGAGAAAATGATGAGCGGCAACCTCAGCCTGCCAGAATCCGTCTGGACGAAATTATCGACTGCCTGGATTATCTTCTTTATTGCCAGCGGCATTCTGAATCTCATCGTTGCTTACAACTTCAGCGAAGATATCTGGGTAGATTTTAAATTGTTCGGCATGCTCGGACTGACATTTGTATTCATTATTGCGCAGGGCATTTTCCTGTCCCGCTATATAAAAGAAGAGGAAACCAAATAATGTGGTACGCCATTATCAGCGAAGACATAGAAAACAGCCTGCCTCTGCGCAAAGAGGCTCGCCCAGCACACCTTGAACGTCTCGAAGCACTGAAAAATGAAGGCCGTCTGCTAATTGCAGGGCCACACCCAGCCATCGACAGCGAAGATCCTGGCGAGGCCGGATTTACCGGTAGTCTGTTTGTTGCAGAATTTGTTTCTCTTGAAAGCGCGAAAGCATGGGCTGATGCCGACCCATATGTTGCAGCAGGCGTATACGCTCGTGTAACCGTAAAACCATTTAAGAAAGTTCTGCCATAACCCAACAATAAAAACAGGAGATGTGCTGTGAAATATCTGCTCAGTCTGACTCTGACCTTGGCCTCTGGCCTGATGCTGATCTCGTCACCGGCGATTGCCGTTGAAAAACGTTATGTGACAGACAAACTTTATATTCAGATGCGTTCTGGCCCGTCTAACGAGCACCGCATTCTGAAAGTAC
>JAYNJA010000086.1:0-10030 GCA_038109705.1 Thalassolituus sp.
CCTGGAGCTACTGCGTTGATGGTGATGCCTTTCTTAGCCAGTTCAGGAGCCATGTACTGAACGTAACCGATAACACCTGCTTTAGACGCTGCGTAGTTGGTCTGACCAACCTGACCAGCGATACCATTCATAGAAGATACGCAGATGATGCTTGCGCCTTTGTTGATGGTCTTGTTGGCGATCAGCGCATCGTTGATGTGCTCTTCAGCCAGCAGGTTGATGTCGATGGTCATGTTCCACCAGTGCTCAGGCATGTTAGCCAGCATCTTGTCACGGGTAACACCAGCGTTGTGAACGATCACGTCACCGCCACCCAGCTCTTTCAGCTTGTCAGAGATCTGCTGTGGAGCTTCTGCAGAAGAGATGTCAGCCAGCAGCATTTCGCCACCGATTTCAGCCATAACGCGGCTCAGGTCACCTTCTGCTGGTGGAATGTCCAGACCAACAACTTTAGCGCCGTCGCGAGCCAGAGTACGGGCGATTGCTTCACCGATACCACGTGCTGCACCAGTTACCAGAGCAACTTTACCAGCCAGAGGCTTGTGCCAGTCTGGGTAGGTGTTCGCATCAGCTTTAGAAACAGTCAGAACCTGACCGTCCATGTACGCAGACTTAGCAGAGATAACGAAACGGAACGCAGAGTCCATGTTCGCTTCAGCGCCTTCTTCTACGTATACAGAAGTTGCGTTTGCAGACTTCTTACCGATTTCTTTAGCAACTGAACGGGTGAAACCTTCCAGAGCGCGCATTGCTGCAGCCTGTTCACCAGTTTTTGCTTTCATGTGTGGACGACCCAGAACGATAACGCGACCGTTGCTGTTCAGCTGACGCATTACTGGGTTGAAGAAGTAGTACAGCTGGTTCAGATCAGCACCGCTCTCGAAGCCAGACGCGTCGAATACGAATGCGTCGAACTTTTCAGTCATGCCTTTCTTGGTTTCAACGCCGATTGCGCGAACGCCAGCTTTGTCAGCTGCAGCCAGGATGTCAGCAGCAGTTTTAGCAGCAGCCGGGAAGTATACGGTTGCTTTTGAATCTTTCAGGTTGCGCATCAGGTCGTTCAGCAGTGCGCCGCCTTTGCTGGTACCAACCAGTACTTTACCTTCGAAGTAGGTTTCCTGGTTTGGGTTATAACGCTTCAGGCCGATTGGTGTTGGCAGACCTACATTCTTCAGCAGGCTGCGGCCCAGGTTGTTGTTCAGCAGTGTTTCGTAAAAGTTGCTCATGGTCCGTTCCGTTCGTTTTAGCGGTTTTGGGTTACGGGATTTGATACTTGGATCACATCGGCACGATGTACAGCGCCGGAAGTTAACAGATTACACCAGTATTCATAAGGCCTGAAATTGACTTTCGGCATAGTCGCGGCTGTCACTTCAGCCAATGATGCATTGCACAGGATCATTAGACTGCACGGCACTGGGCAGAAGATTGTGATATTTTGCGTTCTGCCGCATTTATGGCAAGCAGCTATTTTACAGTTACAGACAGGATTTAGACATGACTCAGACAGTTCGTCGCGTCGCTATTATTGGCGGCAACCGTATCCCGTTCGCACGTTCTAACACTGCGTACTCTTACTCCTCTAACCAGGACATGCTGACTGCAGCACTGAATGGTCTGGTTAACCGTTACAACCTGCAGGGCGAGCGTATCGGTGAATTCATCGCTGGTGCAGTTATCAAGCACAGCCGTGACTTCAACCTGGCACGTGAAACCGTTCTGAGCACCGCTCTGGACGCACAGACTCCAGGCACTGACATCCAGCAAGCATGTGGTACTGGTCTGCAGGCTCTGATGATGGCTGCTAACAAGATCGCACTGGGTCACATCGACTCTGCAATTGCTGGTGGTTCTGATACTACTTCTGACGCACCTATCGGTGTGAGCGAAGGTCTGCGTAAGATCCTGCTCGAAGCAAACCGTAAGAAGACCACTAAGGACAAGCTGAAGCAGCTGGCTAAGATCCGTCCTAAGCACCTGGCACCACTGATTCCACGTAACGGTGAGCCACGTACTGGTCTGTCTATGGGCGATCACACTGAAATCACTGTTAAAGAGTGGGGCATCACCCGCGAAGAGCAGGACGAAATCGCATTCAACAGCCACAAGAACCTGCTGGCTGCATACGATCGTGGTTTCTTCGATGACCTGATCACTCCGTTCCAGGGTCTGGAAAAAGACAACCTGGCACGTACTCCAGACATGGAAAAACTGAAGACTCTGAAGCCTGCTTTCGACAAGAAATCTGGCAAAGGTACTCTGACTGCAGCTAACTCTTCTGCTCTGACTGACGGTGCATCTGTTGTACTGCTGGCGTCTGAAGAGTGGGCAAAAGAACACAACCTGCCGGTTAAAGCTTACCTGTCGTTCTACGAGACTGCGTCTGTAGACTTCTTCGGTAAAGACGGTAACAAAGAGAAAGAAGGCCTGCTGATGGCTCCTGCATACGCGGTTCCACGCATGCTGAAGCGCGCTGGTATCACTCTGCAGGACTTCGATTTCTATGAAATCCACGAAGCGTTTGCTGGCGTTGTAGCATCTACTCTGAAAGCGTGGGAAGACGAGAAGTTCTGTAAAGAGCGTCTGGGTCTGGATGCGCCTCTGGGCAGCATCGATCGCAGCAAGCTCAACGTAAACGGTTCTTCTATTGCTACTGGTCACCCATTTGCGGCGACTGGTGGTCGTATCGTGGCTTCCCTGGCCAAGATGCTGGAAGAAAAGGGCTCAGGCCGTGGCCTCATCTCCATCTGTGCTGCAGGTGGTCAGGGTGTGGTTGCTATCCTCGAGCGCTAATCTGCTTTGCGGGCCCACCTCCCGCAAAAAAGAGACCCCATGCCGAAAGGCATAAGCCCCGCTCCCCAGCGGGGCTTTTTATTTACAGCGTCTTTTTATTTGCGAAACGTCCAGGCCAGGATACGGGTAATCTTTTTGCCCTGAGTCATCTCGATTTCGCGTACATCAGTTGCGCCTGATTTATTCAGCAACTTCTTTAATGATTTCAGGTTCTCCGCTTTAGACACCAGGCTGGTAAACCAACCGACCTGAGAAGCAAATTGCTTACTCTCATTGATCATCTTTTTTAAGAACAAGGCTTCGCCGCCGTTACACCACAGCTCATTTTCCATGCCGCCAAAATTCAGCGTGGCGTCCGCTGCGTTCACTTTTTCTCCCCGGCTACGGGCCAGATTGGCTTCTTTACGAATGGAGCCGCTTCGGGCTTCTTCTGGCGAGGCATGAAAGGGCGGGTTGCAGACGGTCACATCATAATACTCGCCACTTCTGATGATCCCTGAAAACATAGCGTGCCGGTCTGACTGCAATCGCAGAGTAATGTTTTTCTGTAGTTCGGGATTCCCTTCGAGAATTGTGCTGCAGTTAGCGAGTGACTCCTCCGAGATATCCGATGCCGTGCAATTCCAGCCATATGCACTGGCCGCGAGCAATGGGTAAATCAGGCTGGCGCCAGCGCCAATATCCAACAGAGTTACAGCCGACGCTTTTTTTACAAGTCCGGGTAGATCCGCTACGTAATGAATGTAGTCGACACGTCCCGGGATGGGAGGGCATAAAGCACCTTGCGGAATGTCCCAGTGGGATATTCCGTAATCTTTTTTGAGTAAAGCGGCATTGAACACCTTTACTGCGGCGGCGTCAGAAAAATCGATTCCCGGTTGGCCATGACCATTGTCGCGGACATATGCACGCAGGGGTGGATAGGCCTTCACTAAATCATGGAAGGAATATCCGTTTCTGTGCTTGTTCTTAGAATGTAGAGCTTTACTCATGTTGTGTCGCGGGGCTGGCTATTTCCCGCATTATACCCGTCTGTGGTCCCAACGATGCGGGTACAGTGACATTTCTGACGTTTTACATGGGCTATTGACCTGCTTCAGGGCTGAGGCATGCTTCCATGACTCATGATAAAAGAGCACCGAATATGACGACTGAAACAGAATCCCGCCCACCATTTCCACCGTTTGATGAAGATAGCGCGAAGAAGAAAGTTCGCATGGCTGAAGATGGCTGGAACGGTAAAGATCCACAAAAGGTAGCGATGGCGTATACACCAGACAGTGTCTGGCGGAACCGTGCTGAATTTATCAGTGGGCGGGATGAAATTGTGGAATTCCTCACTCGTAAGTGGAATCGTGAGCTTGAGTACCGGTTAATTAAAGAGCTTTGGGCATTTCATGAGAATCGCATTGCAGTCCGTTTTGCCTACGAATGGTGTGATGATTCGTGCAACTGGTATCGCTCATATGGCAATGAAAACTGGGAATTCAGCGAGCATGGCTTGATGCAGCGCCGAATCGCGAGCATCAACGACCAACCCATTGACGAATCTGAGCGTAAGTTTCGCTGGCCCTCAGGGCGTCGTCCGGATGAGCATCCGGGCCTGTCTGATCTGGGCTTATAAGCCCAGCCATTTTTTTGTAAGATCGACAGTCTATTGATGCAACCCAGATGGACAACGACTCTGAATCCGCCGAACAGAAAAGGAATTCAATACTGCGCTTTAGATGCAGTTGATCAGTCTGCGCTACTGGCACTAGTTAACAGTGCCGATGTGCGTGCGCACCTTATTGAGCATCCAGTATTCGATCAAACCCTGTTAGCTGATTGGATCGCCAGTAAAATGGAGATTCATGAGCACCCGCAGTACTGCGTGTATGCGGTGATGGTGGATAACGAGCTGGCGGGTTGGTGTGGTATTCAACCTGATGAAGACGGCGCTGAGCTGGCTATCGTTATTTCAAAAGCACATTGGGGCCTTGGCCTGAAAGTGTTCAGAAACATGATGGTCTGGTCGCGCAACGCAGGTCACAAAGAAGTGTTATTTCATTTGTTAGAAACGCGTCGGAGCTATCGTGCTCTTGAAAAGATGGCGAAAGAGGTGCGTTCTAGCGACCGGCTGGGACGACAGTTCACCACATATATCCTTTCTACCGAAGCCGAAAAATAAGTTAACGCCACTGGTTACCCATAATGAGTTCTCCCTTCAAATGGTTCGCACTGATTTCTCTCTATCTGGTTCAGGGGTTACCTCACGGTTTTTTCGGTCAGGCAATGCCGGTGTTATTACGCGAGCAGGGCGTTGATCTCCGCTCTATCGGGTTGATGTCTCTGGTTGCGTTGCCCTGGGCGTTGAAGTTTATCTGGGCGCCGGTTCTTGATCGCTACACGCTAATTCCAAATGAATATCGTCGCAGCTGGATTCTGGCGATGAACCATACTGCGGTACTGGTGCTTATCGGGTTGTCGTTTGTATCACTGCCATGGCTGACGTCTGAGGCGCTTCTGCTGCTGGTCGGCATTTTAATTACAGTCAACCTGCTGACGGCGACGCAGGATATTGCTACAGATGCAGTTGCGGTAGAAAACCTTAGTGTGCGTGAGCGGGGCTTGGGTAATGGTATTCAGGTGGGTGGTTACCGTATTGGTATGGTGCTCGCCGGTGGGGCTTTGCTCTCGGTATTCAGTTGGTTGGGCTGGCAGTTTTCGTTACTGACGCTGGCGCTGATGATGTTCCTTGGCTCTCTACCACTGTACTTCTGGAAACCCGCTCAGCACACGATTTCGAAAGGGAGTATCGCCAGTCAGTGGGCCGGATTCTTCCGCTTAGACGGCGCACTTCTCTGGCTCTGTATGATCGGCCTGTATAAATTTGGCGATGCTTTCGGTACGCAGATGTTGCGCCCGTTTTTATCGGATCAGGGCATCACGCTTGATCAGCTGGGTAAGCTCCTGGGTTTTGGTGGCTTTGCAGCCGGGCTGACGGGTGCTCTGGTAGGCGGTTGGCTCGCCGGTCGAATTGGCCGGGCGCCAGTACTGATGATGTTCGCTGTGTGTGAAGCGCTGGCGTTGTTGGGATATGCATTAATTCCAGCCGAAAATATGAGTTTCGTCTGGCTGGCAGTGATTGCTGAGCACCTGGCCGGTGGTATGGCGACCGCTGCTTTGTTTACCGTTATGATGGACCGCTGTCGCGAACATAACGAAGCTGCGGATTACGCTTTCCAGAGCTGTCTGGTCATTGTTACTGGTATGGTCGCTGGTGCGTTGTCCGGGTATAGTGCCACGCTCCTCGGGTATGGAGGGCATTTCGCCTTAGCAGCTGCGTTCTGTTTGCTGCCAATCTTACTGGTATTGTTTGCCCGTCAACGAGGACTATTCTTAAGCATGAAATCTGCTGCATGAGCCGGATACCCGGCTCCGACTCAGACTGGAAATAAGTGGAGTAAGTTAATGTCGAAGCCTGATCAGATTCTGGATGCCCGTGGTTTATTTTGCCCGGAGCCAGTGATGATGCTGCATGAAATCGTTAACAGTATGGCGGTAGGTCAGACAGTCGAAATTCTCGCGACAGACCCATCTACCGTAAGAGACTTCACGCGCTTCTGTGCCTTTCTCAATCATGAAATGCTGGTCAGTGAAGAGGCTGATGGTGAATATCGATTTCTAATCGTGAAGGGCGCTGAGGAAGAGGAGTAAGCTGGTTCTTCTTACCTTGTTTTATATTGGTCTGCTTGGTATCAATTCTTCTGGCCTTGCCAGAAGCTTATCCAGTCGTTTGAGGGAGCCATTCATCCTGCGCCAGACTGCAAAATTCTTTTCCGGCCTTCAGAGCAAAACCTGGCCTGCATGAGGCCTGTTGTTTTGCGTGCCGGAAATTAATTGCAGCAGGGTGGATTAAGCAGGATGTGTGAACGAAAACGATTGGATATGCATCTTGTTGGAACGCACTTTCTGCCAGATAAAAAAAGGGCTGAAGATTCAGCCCGTTTTGATCGCAAGATAATGTGTCAGTTATTAAAGCGTCGCTTCCAGCGCCTTAACAAAACGACCTGAAACAGCATCATCAGCCTGAGTTGCCAGCCACTGACGAATCAGTTCTGCACGCTCTTCTTCTTTGCTCCGGCCTTTACCTAAGCCTTCTGCTAAGCGCTGAACCTGAAGCTCCATACGAGCGGTACGGTCTTCTTCTGGTGATTCAGTTTCTGCCAGAATTTCCATGGTGATGCAGAGCTTGCGAGCGTCTGTCTCATCAGATTTTTCCTGGGAGAACCAGCCAGCATCAATGCCTGCAGGCAGATCGCCTTCTGGAGCAGCGCCTTTGTTCAGGCTATCCAGCAGGGTCTGCCATTTCTCTTTAGCGGCAGCATTGCGTGCGGCTTGCTGAGCATCACGCTGTGCCTGATCAAGGTCATCGAGCTCTTTGCTCAGGCGTACCTGCGCACCTTTAGGCAGCTCGATATTACGCAGTTGATCTCGTGCATCAGAGATTGCTTTAGCTTTGTCTTCCGTGGCTTCAACAGCAGCCTTAACAATGGCTTCTGCGGTAGAAACGGTTTCATTTATTTCTGCTTTGCGTGCATCGCGAGCTTCGTTCAGGCGACTGAATACCGCATCTGCATTCTTACGCAGTGCCGTCCAGAGTTTCTGATCCGGAGCGCGTGGTGTAACACCCACTGTTTTCCAGTCTTGCTGCAGCTTCTTGATCGCATCTGCTGCACCAGAGAGGTCCTCGGCGGTAGCGATTTTTTCAGCGCTGTCGACGATGGCTTTCTTAGCTGCAAGATTACGGTCGTATTCTGCTTTCAGGTGAGCGTAGATGGCATCGCAAGCTGTGTTAAACGCTTTCTGGGTACGCTGGTGCGAACCACGGTCTACCGGAGAGTAGGTTTTAAACGTATCACGTGCAGCATTGAGGGTGTTTTGCACTACTTTCCAGTCGGCGCTTTCCCAGTTCATTTCGGCTTCGTAGCGGGTCAGTTCGCTGATTAGCTGCTCGCGCAGAGTCACCAGCTTCGCGCGCTGTTCTGCCTGTTCTGCAAACCATGCCTTACATGGCTCGTAGGCTTTATCAGAAGCTTCCTGGAAACGTGCCCATAACTCACGGTCGTTAGAATGACCAAGGGTTTTCCACTCGCTTTGCAGCACTTTAATACGATCTGCCAGAAGATCAGGAGCGATATCCGCACCAACCAGCTCTTCCATCTGCGCGCACAGGGCTTCTTTCTTTGGTGTTATCGCAAAACCCTGCCAGTCACGCAGTTCGTTTAACTGATTCAAAAGCAGGCGCAGACGACCATCAATCTGATTCAGGCTCTTAGCTGTCAGGGAGTCTTTCAGACGGTTGATGCGCTTAACGGCGTCAGCGGCTTCCGTCGCTTTATGCTCTTCAAGTGCCTGCTCCAGAGTTTTAAGCAGAGCTTCGACTTCCTGCTTAGCTGCAGAGTCGTCAGCGGCGGCAGGGCGGGGCTTAGGGGCTTCTTTCTTGCCTGCCAGCTTACGCAGAGCAGTCAGCCACTCAGGGGCCTCAATGCTTTGCGGCCACTCCATATGCTCAAGGTGTTTGCGCGCAGCGTCGGCGTTCAGTTCAGGAACGTCACCTTCAGAGGCCTGAAGCGTATTCTCGTGGTATTGCAGAGTGGTCAGCACCAGAGTCAGATCGGCGACTAAGGTATCGTAACGCTTCTGCAGGGTAGCGCCGGCGCTGATGTCTGCGGTAGCTGCTGCCCAGGCTTGCTCTTCGCTCAGAAGCGCGGCTTTCAGGCCTTCAGCAGTGCTGTCTGCAGATACGCTGTCGAGCAGTTCTTTCAGGTGAGAAACCTGAGTCTGTTGACGCTGTTCTGCTTCCTGCTGACGTGCCAGCTGCTCTGCTTCGCGCAGCTCAGCTTCTTTCACTTTTTTCAGAAGAGCGTCAGCTTTGCTAAGCAGTTCAGGGATGTCTCCAGCCGCTGGCGCATCATCGCGTGTGCTCAGATCCTGCCAGCGCTGCTTCAGTACCTGCAGCTTACCGGTGAACTCAGGGCCGTAGCCCAGGCGCAATAGGGTCTCGGTATTGGTGCGGATGTATTCAGCCTCATCGACCAGTTTCTGACGGGCTTCTTCAAGCTTGTGGTATTCAGCCAGTTTATCTTTAGCAAAGCGGTATACGGCTTTGTCTTTACCTTGTGCTTTCTTTTGCAGGTCATGCAGAAGAGCAGCGTCGGTAATGGTTTCGGCGGCAGCGAGACGAACACGCGCGGTGCCGTGAGATATCGCAATATCAGCCCGGCGTGATTCTTCCTTAATTGCGGCAATAGCGTTCTGGCTAAGTACCGGGTCGGCCGACAAGGAAGCAATGCGAATCAGCGTTTCGTCGTTAGCGCCTGTAGGCAAAGTACCGTTTGGTGCAATGCGGGCCAGCCAGATTTCCTCTGTGGCGGCACGAGCGGCCTTGCTTCCCTCGCGAATCAGCCTCTCGAGGTCGGTGTCGCTGTTGAGCGCAGTGATCAGCTCGCGCTGGCGCTCTGGGTTCTGTTCTTGAAGTATCGCGTCGACGGGGCTCTGTGGCTCAGCTTTAGCGGCCTTCCGGGGCGCATTGCTCTTTGAGCCTTTGTGAGTGGTCTGGCGTGGCTTATCCTTGCTAAATAACTTCTTTAAGAAAGACATGAATTCTGCTTTACGATGTTGCTGAAAAAGGCATCCATTCTAACCACCTGAGGCGGATTGGGAAGCCCTAACAGCACACTCTGAGTATTGCATCTCAGGTGGAGACGCAGGTATAAACCTGTGGTAAGGTAACGACACCTGTATATAAAGAATAAAAAAGAATAATTCCGGGGATCACGATGAAACTCATCAAGCTTCTGGCGGTTGCCAGCATGGTCGCAACTACCGTTGTAACTACGGGCTGTGCCTACTTCGGGCTGGGTTCACGCCCACTGTCTGAACTGACCGAAAAGTACACAGACGAGAGCTCCAAGTTCACTGCAATCGACGGTCTGGTGATGCACTACACCGACGAAGGCTTTGGTGACGAAGCCGTTCTTATGCTGCACGGCGAACATTCTTCGCTGCACGTCTGGGATGCCTGGGCGGACCGCATGGCGACAGATTTCCGCGTTATTCGTCTCGATCTGCCGGGTCACGGCCTGACTGGCCCAGATAAAGCGACTGAAACCTACGATGTTGAATACATGATGGGCAAGGTTGAAGGCTTTATGGACAAGCTCGGCCTTGATTCAGTCAAACTGGTTGGAGC
>JAYNJA010000086.1:10040-10829 GCA_038109705.1 Thalassolituus sp.
CATGGTGCTGGTTGATTCCACTGGCTTCGATCAGGAAGTACACCCGGTACTCGGTTACAACACCATTCCTGTCCTGGCAGGCCTGAACTCCTGGACACTGCCACGCTACCGCGTACGTGACCGCATGGAATCTATGTACGCTGACGACGAGAAACTGACTGACGAAGTCGTTCGTCGCAACCAGGACATGATGCTGCGTAAAGGCAACCGTACAGCCTTTATCGAAGTTGCCCGCACCATGGAAGATCAGCTGGAAGAAGGTAACAACGAAAGCGATCGCGTTAAGTACATCGAAACGCCAACCCTCGTTATGTGGGGCGAGCAGGACGAGTGGACGCCAGAGCGCATCATGAAGCAGTTTAAAACCAACCTTCCTAACATGACCTTCGTTTCTTACGAAGTGACTGGCCACCTGCCAATGGAAGAACTGCCACGTCAGTCATCCCGTGACGCCCACTACTACCTGATGTTCGGTGAACTGCCGCAACTGCCAGGTAAAGAAGAGCAGGGCTGGATCGTACCGGGTAACCCACGCAAAGGTTGGTAAGCACCGGTTGATCGTCTGATTCGCAAACCCCCGCAGGAGATCCTTCGGGGGTTTTGTTTTATGCAAAGCCGCAAATCGTTAAACTACCCCCTGTCACACATTAACGACATACCGAATTAACAGAATTCTCCACGGGAGCATTGAGTGAACACCATCGTCTGGTACGACTACGAAACCTTTGGCGCAAATCCAGCCTGGGATCGCCCGGCACAGTTCGCCGCCATCCGCACCGACGAAGACCT
>JAYNJA010000087.1:0-10637 GCA_038109705.1 Thalassolituus sp.
GTAGGAGCCCTCATTACCGGAGCCTGCGGAATATCAGAGCCGGCCGCCATGGCGTATGCCTGAGTCCCATCGATGGTGAAGAACTCCATCAATTGAGTCATACCCTGCGCCTGTCCTGCCATGGCTTCGCCAGCGGCTGTCGCTTCTTCCACCAAGGCTGCATTCTGCTGAGTCATCTCATCCATCTGTGCAACGGCACTGTTCACCTGATCGATACCTGAGGACTGCTCAGAAGCCGCTGTACTGATTTCCTGAATCATGGTCGATACACGATCAACAGCATCAATAATTTCTCTCAGAGTTTTACCGGATGCATTCACCAGAGAGGTACCAGCCTCGACTTTATCTACGCTATCGCGGATAAGATCTTTAATCTCTTTTGCGGCACCTGCGGAGCGCTGGGCCAGATTACGAACTTCACCAGCAACTACGGCGAATCCCCGACCTTGCTCACCTGCCCGGGCCGCTTCTACCGCAGCGTTCAGAGCCAGCAGGTTGGTCTGGAAGGCAATTTCATCAATCACGCCGATAATGTCAGAGATTTTCTTACTGGCCTGATTGATTTCATCCATAGCAGATACTGCCTTACTGACAACATCGCCACCCTCCTGCGCCTTCATACGGGCAGAACTTGCGAGTTCGTTAGCGTGTACCGAGTTTTCACTGGTCTGCTTCACTGCACTGGTCATTTCTTCCATGCTTGAAGCGGTTTCTTCAAGACTGGAAGCCTGCGATTCGGTGCGCTTACTTAAATCTGAGTTCCCCTGAGCAATCTCGCTCGCACCTGTTGCAACAGTTGCCGCAGATTCACGGATACGGGTAATAATTTCAGTCAGACGCTCAACCGTAGAGTTAGCATCCTGTTTCAGCTTACCGAAGGAGCCGTCGTAGTCACCTTCGATCTTACGGGTCAGATTACCGTGTGCCAGGGCATCGAAAATGCGGACAGTATCATTGACCACATCATCCGCCACGGTCAGCAGACGGTTCAGACCCTCCGCCAGGTTCAGGAAGAAGCCCTTTTTACCAGCAACGTCGACGCGTTTTGACAGATCACCGCCAACAGCAGCATCAACGATAGAATCAATTTCACGCTCAGCCCGCACTTCGATCGTACGATCTAACCACTCCACTACCGTACCGAGACGTTCGTTTTCTTCGTTCACGATAGGGTTAGCAGTCAATGCAAAGGTACGCCCGCCAACAACAATTTCAGTACGGTATGTCTGCTTCAAGGCACTTAGCATCGAGCGTTGATGCGCAGGGTTCTTGTGGAAACTGTCAAAGTTAGCTCCCAATAACGCAGAAGCATTAAACGCTGGCAGATCCTTACGGAGATCTGATTCGGCAGTCTTCATCATCTCCTGCACGGAATCATTCATGTAAATAATGTTACCGTCGTTATCCGCAATCATGGCATTTGTAGTGACGGAATCCAGCGCTTGCTTAACACGGGCATTGGCATCAGCCTCTTCTTTTTCAGCCTTGCGTGCACGCAGTTCTTCCGTGATATCGTTCCACTCAACCACTGTACCGATACGCGCACCATCAGAGTCCAGCCACGGTGTTGCTATCAGGCTGAATGTGATGTCGTCAAATGCTACACGGGTTTTGAAAGGCTTAGTCAGCCCTTTCACCATATCGCGTTGGTGCTTCGGCTGTTTGTGAAAAATATCCACGTTGGTACCGATAAGCTCTTTAACTCGGAAGTCAGACAGTTGCTCCTGGATTTCTTTCTCGCGTTTATCGAGCATCTTGACCATCTCATCATTCATATAAATGATGTTCATGTCGTTATCTGCCAGCATCACATTGGCCTGGCATAGCTTCAGAGCGTTCGCGATTTGTGAGTTCTTTTCCTGTTCCTTGGCTTTTAACTTCTGTTCAGTGATATCAGAAGCATATTTAACCACTTTATAAGGGCGACCGGTTTCATCACAGATAGGGCTATAGGTCGCCTGAATCCAGATGGACTGGCCGTCCTTGCGGAAGCGTTCATACTCTGCCTGCTGGAATTCGCCACGGTTCAGTTTATTCCAGAACTCGACATAATCCTGAGACAAACCATATTCGCGTCCAACGAACATGCGGTGGTGTTGTCCCTGGATTTCATCCAGTCGATAACCGAGCGCGGCCAGAAAATTATCATTCGCCGTGATAATCGAGCCGTCCATATTGAACTCGATTACGGCCTGGCTTTTGTCGATCGCAGCCAACTTTCCCTGCATTTCACGGATTAAACGGGAGTCTTCAGAGCTGTTTCCCGCAAGAACCTGTTTAAAAAAATTCATAGCAACCTTCCTATAAGATTTAATCAGGAATCCCTGACAGCAATTATTGTTCGCTCTGAGTGAACGATTCCTGCACGAAATCCGTATTGAGGCGCAGAAGCTCCTCTACATCGAGCAGAATGACCATTTTCTCGTTAACGTTAACGAGCCCTTTGATAAAATCGGAGTTGTCGTCTTCAGTCAGCTCCGGTGGCTTGCGCGTATCTTCGTCGGCAATGGTGTACACATCCGACACCGCATCGACCACGATGCCCATCACCCGCTCACCGTTATTACCATCAAATTTCAGAATAATAACGACGGTTGTTGCCGTATAACCTGCCTCACGCAAGCCAAAACGCAGGCGCAGATCCATGATCGGCACTATGGTGCCGCGTAAATTAATTACGCCCCGGATATACCCTGGCGAATTAGGAATCAGAGTCGGCTCTTCCCAACCCCGGATCTCCTGCACCGCGAGAATATCCACACCATACTCTTCACCTGACATTATGAACGTCAGATACTGCTGCTCACCGGCTTGATCACCGCTGAGAACCACGTTTTCATTTTTTAACTCTTCCATCACTTACCTCAGGCTGCACGTTCTGAGCGCGTTTGGTGACGTTTAACCGGAACGATATTCCGACCAATACTCGAAATATCAATAATCAGAGCAACGGTGCCATCGCCAAGAATTGTTGCACCGGAAATACCAGATACTTTGCGATAATTCTGTTCAAGACTCTTAATCACCACCTGCTGCTGACCAAGCAGATCGTCAACAACAATCCCTATCTTCTCGTTATCGCCTTCAACAACCACCAGCATCATTTCTTCGTTGTGGTCGTCTTTTTCACGCAGACCAAAAATCGTATCGAGACGCACAATCGGTATGTATTCATCACGAAGCTGCATAACATACTGACTGCCAGTCACATGATTCAGTGCACTTGGCTGAATCTGAATCGATTCGACGATAGATACCAATGGGAAGATGTAGGTTTCGTTACAGACCTTGACTAACTGGCCATCGAGAATTGCCAACGTCAGAGGGAGACGGATAGTAAAGGTAGAGCCAACACCGCGATGTGACTTCACTTCGATGGTGCCATTAAGAGCCTGAATATTCCGGCGAACAACGTCCATACCGACGCCACGCCCAGAAATATCACTGACAGCGTCTGCTGTTGAGAAGCCCGGCAGGAATATAAGCTGATGTATTTCTTCAGGTGTCAGATGAGTGCTCTCAGGAACAAGGCCTTTTTCAACGGCTTTCTGGAGAATTTTGTCTTCGTTGAGACCAGCACCATCATCAGCAATCTCGATCACAATATTGCCGCCCTGGTGGTATGCATTCAGAGTAATCGTGCCTTCTTCAGATTTGCCCGCAGCGATACGCTTCTCTGTGGTCTCAAGGCCGTGATCCATGGAATTACGAACCAGGTGAACCAATGGATCACTGATTTTTTCCATAACGGTTTTATCGAGCTCTGTCTGTTCACCGATAGTTTCAAGGAGAACCTTCTTGCCCAATTGATTGCCTAAATCCCGTACTAGTCGAGGGAAGCGGCTAAACGCAAAGCTGATCGGCATCATGCGGATCTTCATCACGCTTTCCTGCAATTCACGGGTATTCTGCTCGAGTTGCGACAGCCCCTCGCGGAGTTTTGCTAATCGGCTCAGATCGAATTCCTGACCAAGCTGACCGAGCATCGACTGGGTAATAACCAACTCCCCGACCATGTTGATGAGGCTGTCGACCTTATCAATCGAAACGCGGATGGAACTACCTTCGGCGCTTGGTTTTTTCTGCGTTTTCTGCGCTTTATCTGCGGGTGCAGCTTTCGCCGGTGTGGCGATAACCGGAGCTGCACTTGCCAGTTCGGGCTCAGGTTCTTCTGATACTGAAGCGACATCCGTATCACCGCCAAGAGGCAGGTATTCCAGATCGCAGTCGTCCTCGACCCACTCAAATATCACCTTGATGTCATCCAGAGGAACATTTTTGGTTACTCTGAGTGTCCAGGTAAGAACACACTCTTCAGGGCTCAGACTTGTGAATTCCGGCACCTGAGAAACATCGGCCTCTGCGAAGAAGTGCTCTTCGCCGACCAGGTCACGCACTTCCCGGAACATCCGGAATGGTTCATTGCCAGTCATTAACAGACCAGGATGGGGTTTTACATTAATCAACCATCCACCTGCATCATCACCAGCGGTTTCCTCTGGCACCTCTGACCTTTCTGCAGGTTCCATTCCGAGAATTCGCTCGAACTGACCTCGCAATTCGGCCGGGCGCGCGCTTTCTGGCTCATTTCCGCCCTGCATGTCCGTAAGCATGCCGCGAATACAATCAACCGACTGCAGGAACAGATCTACATACTCCGCCTGCATTTCGCGTTTTCCACCCCGGATCTCATCCAATAACGTTTCCACCACGTGGGTGAATTCAGAAATCGGCATGAAACCAAAGGTACCGGCTCCCCCTTTGATGGAGTGAGCAGCACGGAAAATATTATTGACCGTTTCGTCATCGACGTCTGCCGGATCCATCTCCAGCAGCTCACTTTCCATAACATCCAGGCCTTCGAAACTTTCTTCGAAAAAGACCTGATGGAACTGAGACAGATCCACACTCATTGGCTTTTACCCCAGAACGCGCTTGATAGTACTGAGCAGCTGATCAGGATTGAACGGTTTTACAATCCAACCTGTTGCACCCGCTGCTTTACCCTGCATCTTCATATCGCCGGCAGACTCAGTGGTCAGCATCAACATCGGGGTAAATTTATAGTTGTCCTGCTGACGCAGGTTTTTAACCAGTTCGATGCCATTCATATTCGGCATGTTCACGTCGGTCAGCACCAGATCGAAGGTTTCAGTCTTGGCGATTTCGAGGGCTTCAACACCGTCCGTCGCTTCTCTGACCTGATAGCCAGCTCCTTTGAGAGTGAAACTCACCATCTGACGCATAGACGCTGAATCATCGACAGCTAAAATACTCGCCATAGGAATTCTCCTGTTTGCTAACGCAGTAAGTTATTCGGGAAGATTAAGAGGCTTTGAGAGGCCGAGGTAACCCGCCGTTTCGAGGACATTAGATGACACACCAGCCCAGCTGATACTGTTTCCAGTCGTCGCCAGGGTTTTCTGCAGACTCAACAACAGCTGCAGACCGGAGGTATCACTGTACTGTACGGATTCAGCATTAACGGCAACGTCACCACCAGCCAGTAACGCGGCTTCGAATTTCTGATACAGGTCTTCTGCCTGATCGATACTCAGCCGGTTTCCGCAGTCGATGTTGGTTACTTCAGCCATATTCCGTTCACCTCTAATAGCCCTGAACTTAAGATTAGACGGCAATCTGAGGTGCGCCAGAGAAAGAAACGAAGTTTTTACTTTGGTGAGAAAAAGTCAGGAAAATGCCGCAAAAGCGGATTTTTAACGTCGGCGATTTGCCCATTCATCCGCTTCGCGCTGCTCGCGGCGGCTGAGATCACTCTGGAAGTCCTGTTCAAGGCGTTCAATCATTTTTTCCATGGCGTCCACCTTGTTGTGAATGACCAGGTACGCCTGACGCGCTTTATCACTTTGCGCCTGCAATTGCGCGAGCTGAGTGTCCTGTTGAGTCAGCGCTGACTCAATCTGAGAAATAAACTCGAGGGAATTATGAATATGCCCGGCAGAAACAGCCTGTCCTGTTGGCGCAGTAATCTGCTGACGGTAATCCTGGGCATAGCCCTGGAGTTGTTTACGTTTATCACGCTCAGCGCTAAGGCGCTGCTCAATATCCCCCCAACGCCGTAGGGCGTCTTTTTCTTCCCTACGATTAAGATCCAGCACGACGGCAAGACGACGTGCACGCGGGTGACGGTAGTTCATCCGCCAGGCACCGGAATCAATTCTGCCAACGCCTGACGACTGGCCTTGATATCAGAGCCTTCTTTGAGGCCCTGGCGCAATGTTGCTTTGATTTTCGGCATACGTTCGATAGCGACGTCCAATAACTGATCAGAACCCGGCTGATACGCCCCTACCGCAACCAGATCCTGATTCTGGCGATAATGGGCCATCAGCCGACGGCAGAGCTGTGCCTGCTGTAACCAGGTGTCATCCACAACCTGCGGCATTACCCGACTGACCGAGGCCTCGACATCAATTGCTGGATAATGCCCTTCTACTGCCAGTTTTCGTGACAGTACAACGTGACCATCCAGAATTGCCCGACTGGCATCAGCAATGGGGTCCTGCATGTCATCGCCTTCACTGAGCACAGTGTAGAAGGCGGTAATAGAGCCGCCGCCCTGCTGGCCATTACCGGTTCGCTCAACCAACTTAGGAAGTTTATTAAATACCGACGGTGGATAGCCCTTAGTGGCAGGTGGTTCACCGACCGCCAGGGCAATTTCCCGCTGTGCCTGAGCATACCGGGTGAGAGAGTCCATCAGCATCAGTACGTTCAGACCCTGATCACGGAAAAATTCAGCAACTGCCGTTGTGTACATCGCGGCTCGTAAACGCATAAGGGGCGAGTCATCTGCTGGAGAGGCGATCACCACCGCGCGTTTCAGTCCTTCAGGCCCCAGAATCTCATCAATAAACTCTTTAACTTCCCGACCACGCTCACCGATCAGGCCGACCACCACAACATCGGCGGTGGTGAAACGGGTCATCATTCCCAGTAATACACTTTTACCAACACCAGAACCGGCAAACAGACCGATACGCTGCCCACGGCCGACGGTCAGCATCGAATTAATAGCACGGATACCGACATCCAGTGGCTCACGTATCGGCGCACGATGAAGCGGATTAATATAGCGCCCCTGCAGGTGTCCGGATTCAACATTTAATAGTGGGCCAGCCATATCCAGCGGCCGTCCGGCACCATCGACAACACGACCGAGTAAAGAAAAACCAACCGGAACATCCGCACTGCCTTGTAGCGGCCAGACCCTGGCGCCAGGTCGGAGTCCATCAACCTGCTCAATCGGCATCAGAAATACGCGCTGACCATCGAAGCCGACCACTTCGGCTTCGATATCACCGCCAACTTTACGTTCAACGCGGCAGCGGTCGCCGGTGCGGACATCGATACCAATTGCTTCAAGCGTCAGGCCTACCATCCGCACCAACTTTCCTGAGGTCCGTGGGTGATATTCCGCAGCTGGGCTCAGTTCACGCCAGCGTTCACTGAGAGCCATCATCCACCTCAGAATCTCCTGCCTCGGAATCAGGCACTTCCGTGTCAGAAACCTCAGCTGTCGATGGCTCGGGTACTTCGTCCGGCTCTGGCGGCTCAATTTCTCCGGGCTCAGGAACATCGGTAGAATCTGGCATCTGAGTTTCACGTTCCGTCGGGAAATCTCCCGCTGCCGTCAGCATCTGCTCCGCCATGGAAAGCAATGCCTGTTGCAGATGATCACTGACAGAATATTCAACCAGAGAATTCTGGCTTTCGACCCGGCATTCGCCCGGAGTTAATGTTGGGTCAACCTGAAGAGAAATCCCTGGCGCACCATCATGGGCAAGCGTGTAGTCATCTTCGGCAACATACACACGGGCAATATCTTCACCGTCAGGCAACAAGGCAATTGATTCTTTCACATAACGAGCAATCGCTGGCGCTCCCGCTCTGAGTTCGTGTCCGAGCACCTGTTCAGCCAGACGGCTGAGAAGCATAACCATAACGTCAGGAAGCTGGCGGTCCCGTTCAATCAACGAAGCCTGTATGGTCGACACGATCTGGCGCAGACGTTTCAGCTCCTCAGCAACATCCGCGGCACCGGATGCTTTGCCTTCTTCATAACCCAGTCGGTTGCCTTCGGTCTTACCTTCCTGCTGACCTTTTACCCGGCCTTCTTTCTGACCTTCTTCAAACCCCGCGCTGAAACCATCCGCCTTTCCCTGCTGACGCCCTTCTACCAGCCCCTGTTCCAGACCGTCGTTATAGGCATCCCGACGGATAGCTTCTAATTCTTCCGCTGTCGGGTAAGGAATCGTATTCTCTTCAGTCTCGTCGATTACCTCGTCGTCGGCTTCCCGCTCCACCGCATACGCCGGCGCTTCAGTCCAGAAAGGCAGTCGCCATGGACGCGCGGTTTCAACATTCTCTGCAGGTATCGGGCGATCTCGCTTACTGTCTGGCATATCAGACCATGGCCTCGCCACCACCACCCAGCATAATTTCGCCAGCATCCGCCAGACGACGTGCAATCGTCAGAATTTCTTTCTGTGCCGCTTCTACGTCGCTGAGTTTCACCGGACCTTTCGCATCCAGATCATCACGCAGCAGTTCGGCTGCACGCTTCGACATATTCTTGAAGATTTTTTCCTGCACTGACGGATCAGCACCCTTAAGTGCAATAACCAGCAGATCGGTAGAAACTTCACGCATCAATGTCTGGATACCCCGGTCGTCAACATCAACCAGGTTATCGAATACGAACATAAGATCCTGAATCTGCGTACCGAGTTCTTCGTCGACCTCTTTGATCTGCTCCAGAAGCTCCGTTGCTGCGGTGCTATCCACGAAGTTAACAATGCTTGCAGCACATTTAATACCGCCCATTGTCGTGGTCTGAGTTCCTGCCTTGCCAGAGAACTGACGCTCAAGAATATCGTTCAGTTCCTGCAATGCTGCTGGCTGCACAGCCTCGAGTGCAGCCACACGCATGATAATATCGAGAACAACTTTTTCATCGAAATTGGCCAACACAACCGCTGACTGATCCGGATCGAGATACGACACAACAATTGCCTGAATCTGCGGGTGTTCATGGCGAATAAGATCCGCGACCTGCCGCGGCTCCATCCACTTCAATGAATCCAGACCCGTCGTATTTCCGCCGAGAAGAATCCGGTCGATCAGTGCACCCGCTTTATCATCACCCAGCGCCTGAGTCAGCATATTACGGATATAGTCATTAGCGCCCAGCCCCATACCGGTCTGACCACTGACGGCATCAAGAAATTCAGACACCACACCTTCTACCTGTGCCTGATTAATATTTTTCAGTGTCGCCATAGAAGAGCCGACGCGTTGTACTTCTTTCGGCCCCATGTGCTTCAGAATCTCGGCAGCATCTTTTTCGCCCAACGACATCAGCAGAATCGCAGCGCGTTCAGTACGGTCGAGATTAGCCAGGGCATTCCCGGCATCAGGCAGATTATTTTCCGGCATCTTCGTTTACCCACTGTATAACCACCTGTGCCACCCGCGCCGGATCTTCCGCAATCAGGCCTTTAAGCGCATCCAGCTGGCGTTCATAGCTTTCTGAAGCCCCTGGCAGTAAATACTCATCCATACCTGCCAGAGTTACTTTATCGTCATCAAGACCAGCTTCGGCGTCTTCCAGTTCATCCAGAAGTACATCGCTTTCTTCACGGCCTTTGTTCGCAATACTTTTGATCGTAGGACGGATAACACCAAATATCAGGATCAGAACGAACAGACCGGCCAATACCTGTTTCACAACTTCCCAGAACCATGGCTGAGTCCAGAAATCAGGTTCACCCAGTTCAGCATCGCCACCGCCCATGAACGGCGAATTAATGACATTAACGCTGTCGCCGCGCGCGGCATTAAAACCAACAGCATCTTTCACCAGAATTTCGAGGCGTTGCAGATCTTCAACTGCCCATGGCTGATAAACCGTCTCACCTTCAGCGTCCAGAACCGCTTTATCATTCACCACAACAGCCACAGTCAATCGACGGATGTCACCCACCGGATGTTGACGGTAGCTCAGCGTGCGATCGACTTCATAATTACGGGTCGCTTCAGAGCGACGCTTACCAGAGCCCGCTGCTCCAGCTCCCGTGCCCAGAGCTTCCTCTGGCGCGGTGCCGGCTGGCGGTGGCTGATTAGACAAAGCACCGGGAATACCTCCCCCCGCACCTGACATATTTTCTTCGTCAATTAACTGCTCGCTGCGCAGTGCAATCAGATCTGGATTAAACAGCTCTGAGCTTTCTTCGCGTACAGTAAAATCAATATCCGCCGACACCTCGGCTTTATAATTAGCACTGCCAAGTACAGGCTTGAGAATATTGTTTACTGCGTCAGAAATCGAAGTCTCGACTTTCTCCCGATATTCCAGCTGTTTCGCCGCAAGCATCTCTTCCGGGTTCTGCACCTCTGGCTTAGACAGCAGATTACCGAACTGATCTACCACCGAGACATCAGAACGATCCATCTCGCTTACGCTGGTAGCCACCAGATTTACTACGGCCTCAACCTGATCACGGCTGAGATTACTGCCGGGGTAAAGCTCCAGAAATACCGATGCCCGAGGCTTTCTCTGATCACGAACGAACACTGACTGAGGAGGCAAAGCAAGATGCACCCGGGCATTGCGT
>JAYNJA010000088.1:0-7264 GCA_038109705.1 Thalassolituus sp.
ACCTCCGCGCCAACGCGAATAGGCCACACTGGCTCCCAGAACGGGTCTAGCCACGAATACAGGAGCACGAACAGCGAAAAGAACGACTCCATCACGGTCAGTGCGATGTCACCCACAAAGCCGCCCTTAGCTTCAACGCCGGGGAACTCTTCGTCCGTCATGTCCAGCCACACCGGGATGCAAAGCAACCAGCCGTGATGTGTTCTTTTGAATTCTTCCATTGTTCGCTCCTCAAATAATGCCCGAGTTCCGGGCCGTGTTGTGGGTAGTATAGCACCCAAAGAAGCAAAAGCGACATGCGCACCAAAAAACACATGTAAACACCAAAAAACACGGGGTGCGTATAATGGTTAGTGAGTACTTACTTCGCCTGTAGAGTAGAGTATTACTATTATTTATATATATTATTTTATATATATATATTATATATATACTTATACACGGGCTTCTAAACACCAGACACGAAAAAACCCCGATTTAACGAGGTTAGTCTTTAGGAAAACGTGTTTTTGTGTGTAACGCCCTGAAACCCGCATGGCACTAAGGCTAGAAAGATACACGCCCCGCTTACGTTGTGCTTAAGTGCGTATCTTCAAGTCAGCTAAGTCACTGATTTATAAACAGATTATTTCCCCCGACCAAAAAACACAACCCCCGCGTATAAAAAAGCCCGCTCATTGGCGGGCTTGTTATTCATGCTAGGTAGTAATGCCAGATCGGCTCTCCTTTTCGTTGCTTTCCTGAGTCGTCTTTCCGAACATGTCCGGCGTCCACCAGTTTTTGCAGGACAGCCGGGCCGCCCTCTTTGGCATATGGACGAACCCTGTTTTTAATCACACCCTCAGTGGTCGGGTCATCTTTCGTCAGGACAGACAGGATTTTAGCCGCCAGCCTGTCTATTTCGTCGTCTGAGGCGTTTCCGTGCGCAAGCAATAGCTTCCCTGCAACGTCCGCTTTTGCAAGCTCACAGGCCCATACAGCGTGCTCCTTTGTGCGCAGCCCTTCACCCATTGCCAATACCAGAGAAACTTTCGCCGCCATTTCATACCCACGCCGTGGGATGGCCTCAAGCCCGGTGCCGTTTTTGTGCTCCTCAGCCAACTGCCAGAAGTGCTCATAAGCCGCGTCAAGAACCTCCCGCGCTTCGTCAGTGGTAGGGATAGCGGTTTTGTCCCCCAAGTGCTCAATACGCCCGACCGGCTCCAGTGAAAACTCGCCCGGGCTGCGCAGATTCCAGATGGCTGACTTCAGGGAATCAGGCATAGGCTCTTTTGTGAATCCTTTCTTCCGTTTCGGGTTGGTCTCGCGTTCCCGGAACAGCATGGCGCGGGACAGAAACCCATTGGTGGCCTGTTCAAATGTGAACAACTCGTCAAACGTGCCCGGGGTGGTATATCCGATAATCCCCAGATACGGCTGATCTATCCCCATGTCGATGGTCTCAAGCTGGCGCTTTACCGTGGCCTCTTTGCGCTCCATTGATGCGTTAGAACCGGTCTCCAGTGCTTTTGTGACGGCGGACAGCTCCCGCTGTAGTTGCTGACGGATTTCTTCTTTCAGGTCGCCCGTGATAGGCATATAGGAATCAGTCTTACTGTAGGCTGACATCACTGTGCCAATAATGCCGGTCAGGTAGTCTGATTTTCCGTGGATGATTTTGCGCAGCTGAATCCCCAGCTCATCCACGCTGTATATGGCGGGCTGGTGTCGCAACAGGTTACGGTATATTTCCTGTTCAGATTTGAACGCCCCGTACAGTGCCGGGGACAGCCCGGCCTCCCGCATGATTTCGGAAAACGCCTTGCCTATGGCCTCTTTGCCGGAGCCGGAACCAGCCACGCAAAACGCAATCAGGTTCGGGCTTATGCCGTCCATTTCGTCGATATAACGCATACCGGCGATATTAGACACCGCGACCAGTGCCGCCGCCACTGCTAGCGATTCGCGCGGGTACAGGCACTGACTATTGATCCACTGGCAAAGCTCGCCGACAAAACCCGGCGGTCGTAACAGATCAACAGCGCATGGACCGTCTTCCGGCATATCGAACGATACGGACGGGGCGAACTCCACAGAATCCACCCATCCGCCTTGCCGGGCGTAATGAACCAGCGTCCCGATAGTGGTTACGGAGCTGGATTTGCCGAACGATTGCCAGCGCTTTTCTAATACTGACGAGCCGGGATATTCTTTACCGGGAGCTGACCAATCATCCCAGAGTGCAAACCCGCTTCCTTGTGTGCAATGGTGCAGAGCCATGCCGACGCGAATCCACTCCTCATGGGAGCAGTCCGGGCTGATGTGTGCCAGCATGTCTCTAAGGTCTGAGTCAGACAGGTCAACCGTTGCGCCGTCAAGGTTGGCGCGGTGCCGCTCTGGCTTGCGCAGAAGCTCCACTAACGCCGCCGGGGCTTCCGTTATGTCGTCAGGGTGTCCGTGTTCGGCTTCGTATTCCGCGCCGCTCGCGTGTAGTGAGCCAGCGCCCACAACGAACCCGGACGATTTAAAGTCAATCCCCGGGAAGTCGTGGTGTGTCTGAAGCATTGGCACCGGGTCAGGGAGCGAGAAATAAACGTGCTTCGAACCGTTTCCGGAGCCGGTAGCTACGACAAAACCAGCGTCTTTAATGGCGGGTATCAGGGACACCAGACGCTGATAGGATTCTACGCCGCCATTGCGTGCGTCCACGTCGATTACCAGAAGGCCATAAACAAGCACGCCGAACCCGGTAGAAAAGTGGCCCATTTCGTCCATCACATCTATCTGTTCGTCCGACCATTCCGGGGTGTTCTGCCAGTTAGAAACGCGGGGGTGCTTACCCAGCGCCTGACAATCTTCGTTGCCGCATTCGCAGCGGCCATCCTTGAAACTGTAAATCCCGAACACCCGCAATCCGGCGTCCAGATAATCGTAAACATTCATTTAGACAGATACTCCGTTAACGCCTGAATGGTGCGGAATGTTGGGTTGCAGTTGTCGTATCGTGCGACCGAGTAAACTGTGTTGTAATGAAGCCCAGTAGCTTCCGCCACTTCCGCTATGCACCGCCCGCGCAAGCGCTCTTTTATTTCCTGAATTGACATGATGGCACCTTAAATATTTTCCGTTTAGTGGTTGCACTTTACATTTTAATGTGAAATAGTGCAACGGCAGTTTAGAGAAAACAACCCAATGGGAGAACAAACCATGAGTGTAATGAGCACTATTTCAAAACCTGCAAACCGCGCCATTGTGGCGACCATCTGCGGCGATTCCGGCATGGGTAAAACCACGCTGGCCGCTGCGTTTCCGAAGCCTGTTTTTATCCGTGCTGAAGACGGCCTTCAGGCCATCCCGGAAGACAAGCGCCCGGACGCATTTCCGGTTATCAAGAAAGAGGCGGAACTGTGGGAGCAACTTTCAGCGCTGATTAAAGAAGAGCACGATTACCAGACAGTTGTGGTTGATTCCGTTACTGCGCTGGAGCGGCTGTTTATTCAGTCTATCATTGATAGCGACCCGAAAAACCCGAAGTCTATCAATCAGGCGCTCGGTGGATACGGCGCTGGCCTTATGGCGGTTGCCAGCCTGCATCAGCGTGTCCGTAAGGCGTGCGGAATGCTGATTGACAAGGGTGTTAACGTGGTGTTTATTGCGCACGCGGACACAGAAACCATTGAGCTTCCGGACCAAGACGCATACCAGCGCTACAGTCTGCGGCTCGGCAAGAAAAGCGTCGCGCCTTACGTTGATGACAGCGACCTTGTAGGGTTTATCAAGCTGGAGACGTTCACCATGGGTGACGGCGAACGCAAGAAAGCCATCAGCGACGGGACGCGAGTTCTGGTAACGTATGCCACTGCGGCGAACGTGAGCAAAAACCGCTACGGTATTTCTGAGGATATTACTGTAAAAGAGGGCGAAAACCCTCTGGCACAATACGTCCCGGCACTGAACACAAACAACCAATAAGGAACTGACACAATGAGCTTTTTTAATCTTTCAGACGGCAACAACGCAGCGGCAACTGACGGCACTTTTGAGCAGTCCGGCGGCAATATGGAGCCTATCCCGGCCAACACCCAGCTTCTGGCTATCGTCGATGAAGCCAAGTGGGATGAGTATCAGGGTGATTCCTATATCTCACTCCGCTGGACAATCATGGCTCCTGAAGAACACAAAAACCGGAAGATTTTCCAGAAGGTCCGCGTTAACGACCCGAAAAAAGGCGACAACGCCAAGCGCATGCTGGCAGCCATCGACAAGAACGCGGGCGGCAAACTTGCGGCAAGCGGCGCAATGCCGACAGACGAAAGCCTGACTATGGCTTTGTGCCATAAACCGATGGTTATCCGCGTGCAGGTGTGGAACATGACCAAAGAAGATACCGGCGAAAAGATGTCCGGCAACTGGATTGACAAGGTAGCGGCGCGCAATGGTGGTCAACAGCAACAGGCGGCTACGGCACAGACTGCTGCGCCGTCTTCCGTGCCGTCTTCCGTGCCGGATGACGATATCCCATTCTAACAGCCATCACGGGGCGCGATGCGCCCCACTAACAGGAGAACAGCATGGAACAAAGATCAACAGAATGGTATGAGGCCCGCAAAAGCCGTATAACCGGTAGTATTGCCGGTGCGGTGCTTGGCCTTAACCCGAACAAAAAACCCGCCGACGTAATGCGTGATATGGTCCGCGACTACCACGGCGCGGAACGTGAGTTCACCGGGAACGTTGCCACTGAATGGGGTCAGGGCAATGAAAAAAACGCCACCACAAGCTATGAAATGTTCCACGGAGGCACAGTTGAAGAGTGCGGTTTTTTCGTGCACCCGGAACACGACTGGCTCGGCGCAAGTCCGGACGGTCTGATTGGTGAAGACGGTGTTTTTGAAGTTAAGTGCCCGTTCGGCCAGCGGGATAAAAACCCGCCTGAGTTCAAAAGCATTGCCGGAATTGAATATTATTTTGCACAAGTGCAAATCGAAATGGCCTGCACCGGTCGCCTGTGGGCGCACTTTTATCAGTGGGCACCTCACGGCGATAAGCTGGAACGGGTAGAGTTCGACCCGTCATGGTTTGCATGGGCGTTGCCGAAGTTACGCGCTTTCTATGAATCATATCTGGTTGAGCGTGAAGCCCCGGAACGATACCTAAGGCCACGGCACGAAGTTGACGACCGACCAATGATGTCAGAGCTTGCGTCTGAATACCACTCACTTTCCTGCGCTGTAAAGGAAATGGAGCAGCGCAAGAAGGATATTCTCGAAGAAATCAAAGACCTGTCCGGCGGTCGAGAATTGGCTATTGGCGAAATGAAACTGAGCAAGGTAGAGCGCAAAGGCAACGTCCAATACGCGAAAATACCTGAGCTGCAAGGCGTAGACCTTGAAGAGTATCGCGGGAAGCCGTCTGTTTATTGGACGTTGAAGTAACCGACAACAAAAGAGTAGGGCAATGACCGTAAACCTCCGAGACTACCAACAGGCTGCGACTGACGCGGCCATTGATTGGATTAAAAAGAGCACCGAGCCTTGTCTTCTTGAGTTATGCACAGGTGCGGGTAAATCGCTTATCGTTGCCGCCATAGCAAAATGGGTACACGAAAAAAGTGGGAAGAAAATCGTTTGTTTTGCACCCGGAAAGGAGCTACTGGAACAGAACGGAGAAAAGATGGGCCTATATGGGTATCAATATTCTTTTTACTGTGCCGCGCTCGAAAAGAGCATGAGGCACGACATTATATTTGCTACTCCGGACACCGTGAAAAACAGTATCAACCTGTTCCGCAAAAACATAGCAGCGGTGATTATCGACGAAGCGCACAGGCTGACGCCAACCATGCTGAGCATCCTTGAGGATATGCTTAAGCACAATGAAAACCTCCGGATTATCGGCATGACGGCAACGCCGTACCGTACCGGAGAAGGATATATTTTCCGTTATTGGGACGACGGAAAGCCGGTTGACGAAGATCAGACAATTGATCCGTTTTTTCACTCTCTGGTTTATCGCATAACTGCACACGAATTGATTGCACGCGGATACCTTACCACTCCGCACGCTGACCCGGCTGTGATTGAGCAATACGACACCAGCGGCATTAAGCGCCACACCGTGGCTGAATACGAAAAAGCGTTTGAAGGTAAAGGCCGGAAAACCGCCCGGATTGTCGCGGACATTGTAGCTAAGAGCGCCGGGCGTAGTGGTGTGATGATATTCGCCGCAACCGTAAAGCACGCTATGGAAGTGATGGAAAGCCTGCCGCCTGAAATAAGCCGGGTTGTTTCAGGTGAAACAAGCAAGGCGGAGCGGGCGCAAATCGTTGCAGATTTCAAAGCGCAGAGATTTAAGTATCTTGTTAACGTCGCGGTATTTACCACTGGATTTGACGCCACTCATGTTGATGTTGTGGCTATTATGCGCAGCACAGATTCTGCATCGTTGTTACAGCAAATCATTGGTCGTGGCTTGCGTCTGCATCCCGGAAAGCGTGACTGTCTGATTCTGGATTACGCGGAGAATATCGAGCGCCACCAATTAGAAGACGACTTGTTCACCCCGTCAATCAAGGCGAAAAAGAAACAGAAAGGCGAGCCAATTAATGTGGTGTGTCCTCTGTGCTCATTTATTAATGAGTTCGGAATGCGACCGAATCCGGATGAATTCCAATGGAGCGAAGACGGGTATTTTCTTGACCTTTCCGGGCAAAAAACTGACATGCCTAGCCACTGGGGGCGGCGATGCTTCGGGTATTCTCTGGTAAAAGGAAAGGCGGAACGGTGTGAGCACCGATGGTCTGTAAAAGTGTGCGATGAATGCGGACATGAAAACGATATTGCGGCCCGGCAGTGCGAGAAATGCAAGGCTGAAATTGTAGACCCGAATGAGAAACTCCGGGAAGAGTTCGCACGAATTAAGCGAGACCCGAAGGCCGTCAGCACTGACCGAGTTACCGGGTTCAGTTTGGTGAAGCATGTCGGTTCTAAGTCCGGTACTCTAATGATGAAGGCGACGTACTCCACCGAGTACAGAAAAACCATTGAAGTGTACTACAACCCGGAAGGAAAGGGCCGGGTGCGAAATGCTTATGAGCAATTCAGCAAAGCGTTTTTTAATGGCCGGGTGGCACCCACCGTTGACGATTTTATGAATTATCGTCACCACGGAAAACAGCCGGACACAATCACCTACGCTAAAGAAGACGGGTACTGGCGTATTTACGATTACAACAAACCTGAGGATATTATTCGTGAAGTTTCCTGAATGGTTGCCAGTGTATGGC
>JAYNJA010000088.1:7274-9361 GCA_038109705.1 Thalassolituus sp.
GACGTGAGTTATCGCGGGGTTTGTCCGCCGGAAAGCGCTGAGCAGGTGACGTTTTTCAACTGGATCAGGTCTGAATTCCCTGACACTTACGGGCGCATTGCCCTGCATCCACGGAACGAAGGTAAGCGCTCATACAACCAAACCGCACGACAGAAAGCCGAAGGGATGGCGGACGGAGCGCCTGACATTGTAATTGGGTCGTTTATGTGTGAGCTGAAACGCCGCGACCATACAAAAAGCGCTTGGCAAAAAGGCCAGCTTCCATACCTTGAATCTGCAAATGGTTGCGGAAATTATGTGTGCGTTGCGTTAGGATGGGAGTCCGCCAAAGAGGCTTTCTTAGAATGGATGAACACACAATCCCCCGCCGCCTAGACTCCGACTGGTACACCGCGCAACTGAAGCAACTGCCGCCACACCTACGCCAGAAAGCCGCAGACGGATACCGTGCGGCTTGGATTGAGGCTTATAACGCGGAGCCGGTTGGCCATAAGAAACAGAACGCCGCCGGTCGTGCGGCTAACACCCGGCTGCGCTTGTTTGTGCAGATAGTTACGGGCGGAAGCGTCTGACGCGGGTAAAGTTCGTGCCGTCAGCCTTCAACACGTCCGAAGCGTCCTTGTAAATCTCAGTCGCGTTCGTGCCAGAGTTAATAGTCGTGTAACAATGTTCGCCTTCCATGAAGTGCAGAAGCCCAACTACAGCGCCCGCCGTGGTGACAAGGTAAAGCCCATCCCCCGGATATCCGCCCGGCAACGTGGTCAGGTCAAGCGACGTTACCGCCGTGCCAGTCCATATTTCATCCGTGGTAGTGGTCTCCGATTCTGTCTGAATCTGCGTCCATGTCTTCAGCTCCAGCCCTGCGCGTGTGGTCACGGTTTCATCGGTGCTGTTGACCAGCTCGTCAAAGTCGCCAGCGTTGCGGGCCAGAGGAGCCAGCGAACCGGTTCCGACCGGGTACAGTGTAAGGTTCGTTACGTCAGCCATTGTCAGTCCTCGCTGTATATCGCTTCGTTGTATTCAATCATCTCAATATCCACCGTTCCGTCTTCACGCGGGGCAACGGACGTGATAGTCATGTCAGAGTATTCAAGGTTGTCAGTGGTTCCGACAATCAGATATGAACCGGCCTGATTATCGTCGTCAGCCGTGAACATTCCCGGGAACGCCAGACCTGACGAATTGACCACGCCGTTCGTCCATCCTTCCACCTGTACCGGCCCGATTACATCGCCGTTCGTGTCCGTGTAGTGCAGGTACAAAGTACCCGTCTGCCAGAGCGGTTCTGACGTGTACAGGAATTGGTCCTGTGAACCGGCTATATCAAGACATTCACCGTGGAAGATATCTCCGTCATATATAGACGCCCATTTGACGCGGTCGCCAACAGCCACATTAAGGCCATCCATTAGAACACGCTCTTTCACGGTCCGGCGCTGGTATACCAGTTTTCTGACCTCAAGGTCAGCCCGGTTTTCCGCCTGAGTCGCGTTGTCGCAGCCTGCCAAGTCTATTTCAAGCGGACGCGATGGCTGATCGGTGGTGAAGCTTGACGCACCGATAGACCGGTGAACGTACGCCTCTTTTCCGGTCGTGTAGTCCACATAGCGAATCGTGACGCCATTTTTGTCCAGTGGCTTCTGGAACGATACGGCCATCTCATTCTCGGACGTGCCCGCGATGTTCCGGCGGTTGAATATCGCAGTCACAGGCTTGGCTTCGTCTCGTGTGAACCGCCACTTCTGGCCCTGTCTGTATGCTGTTACCCGGGCGCAATTGCACGCGGTCTGAATGCGAGTCTCAAGGTCAATGTCTGTATCGTCAAACGTGTATGAAAACGCCTTCAGGTTGATGGGCAGCGCATCTTGGATGTCGTAAAGCTCGTCTAAATCTACATGCTCTTTAATCGTCGCGGTGTCGGTGCCGTAGACCAGAACGAAGTCCATCAGCACCGAATCGGCAAAACTGCGAGTTCCGGTAAACGGGCCGGTGATAACGGACGTTCCGTTGTACGTGTAGTAGTCGGCCTGAGGCACGATAGACACGTTACCGGTGGTGGGCTGAGTAGCGTAACGCCCGCCCCGGTA
>JAYNJA010000088.1:9461-10556 GCA_038109705.1 Thalassolituus sp.
GGGTCGCCAGAACTGTTCAGGATAGACTGGGGCCACGCGATATTGAGCATGGCGTAGGGCATGGGCTTGATGTATTGCCATGAGGACCAGCCGTCTGCGTCCTGATCAGAGCGCCTGACGAACCCGCGCTCTGGTACGTCCCGATAAACGGTCTGGCTCTGAGTTATCGTCCTGTTGATGATGTTGAACGTATAAACCGGCTCGAACACATGAGTAGAACCTGACGGGTCAGTGGTTTCCTGAGTGGCGACGGTGTAGGACGAATACTCAAAAGTACCCTCTTCCAGAAGATTCACCGCGCCGTCAGTTACAACGAAAGATTTTGTAGCACCGAATTCCCGTTCATCAGCGAACTGGTACACGCCGCCGGGTGTTCCGAATGGCTTAGTGTACGCGCCTATTTTGAGCTGGTTGGTTCCCGGAATGCTCTGGTAAAACACTATCCCGCAATTTACGTCGCCAGAGTGCCTAACCACAGTTGACTCCACCCCCTCATTCCGCGCTGGGTAGTAGGCGTCATACTGGTCAGACCCCAGAGCCGCGCCGCCCGTCCATGTGTAGGACGCGCCGGATATGTTGTCTATGTCCGTCTCACCCACCTTAATTTCCACTATGGTCGGGTCAAACGTGCGCAGGCCAACGCAGAACTTCTGTTTTACTATCTGAGTGTTCGTGTCGTAGAAGTACCACGGCGATTGAACCATGTCCGGGTACGACTTCACTATCCCGCGTATGTCCGGGATGCCCTGACCCAAGCGGGCCGTGTTGCTCTGACTCCCGGGCTGGTTGTTCGGGCTGGTCTTCGACTGTCCGGCACTGTTCGGAATCTCAGGCTCTGGCAACAGGGAATACGTGATAATGGTCGTAACCACCGCCACGACAACGGCAGCCGCAACAGCCGCACCGGGACGCGGTACGGCATGAACCGCACCTCCCTCTGGCACCATGTCCGGGGACAGTTCGCGCCCGTCAGGGTGAGAGAAAAACGAATACTGACTACCCAGAGCCGACAACGGCCCGGAATGCTGAATCTCAGACCATTTACGTTCCGCGACCGAGTGCCACTTATAGACCTTAACCGACATACTGATAAAC
>JAYNJA010000089.1:0-1665 GCA_038109705.1 Thalassolituus sp.
TCCTGTTGGCCCTACAGCAAAAGTACGTAGTCGTGAAAAAGCCAGACATCTGAGCAACGTGTTAGAGCAGACCGGTGAGGCGCTTGGACTTAAGATAAAAACGATATTGTCTGATGGCTCTCAGCCGATTGGGAATGGCATAGGCCCTGCGCTGGAGGCGCATGACGTACTCAGAGTGCTGCGTAATGAAGAGCATGCACCTTCAGACCTGCGTGAAAAATCTCTTTATATGTCAGGCCTGATGCTCGAAATGGCAGGTGTTGCTGATGATGGTCAAGGGCGTGAAATGGCCGAGAAAACACTGACATCTGGCCGTGCATGGAAAAAGTTCCGGGCTATCTGTGAAGCTCAGGGCGGATTTAAGGAGCCCGGAGCAGCACCGTTACAGCACGTCTTCCGGGCGGCTATTAATGGCACCGTCGCATTTATGAATAATCGTTTTATTTCACGACTGGCGTCGTTAGCTGGAGCTCCCGTGGCGGCGCTTGCAGGGATCAATCTACATGTGCATATCGGTGATGAAGTGATGGCTGGTGATCCGCTTTTTACCCTTCATGCAGAAGCACCGGGAGAGATGACCTACGCTCTGGAATTTCTGGATAAGCACCGGGATCTCATCCGTATCGAGGGAGAAATGGTGTGATGAAAATAATAAGCCTGGGCCCTGTGGCTCATTTGTCCGGGCCTCTGGCTGATAAGTTATCCTGCCCACATATTATTCCTCAGCAACATCAGTTTCCGGATGGTGAGCACTATCTGCGCATGGAAGAGAGCGTGCGTGATGACACGATTCTTGTCGTGGCTGGTTTATATCAACCAGATAGCATTATTTTTCCGCTGATATTTCTAGCTGGATATCTAAGAGAGCAAGAAGCGAAAAATATTATTCTGGTGGCACCTTATCTTACTTATATGCGTCAGGATATTGCGTTTAAACCCGGAGAAATAATTACCTCAAAGTATTTTGCGCGACTGATCAGTCAGTATTTTGATGGGCTGATCACGATTGATCCACATCTGCATCGTTACGATTCACTGGATGAAATCTATTCGATCCCGAGTTGGGTCGTTCATGCAAATTCTGACATCGCATCCTGGATCGCTGCAGAGTTGGAAAATCCAGTCATCATCGGGCCTGATGAAGAGAGTGCTCAATGGGCAGAAGAAATTTCTCAACTGGCCCACTGCCCGGTATCAGTTTTAAGAAAAGTCCGTCGCGGAGATCGCGATGTAGAAATCAGCGTTGATGATCTTAATGGTTTTTCTGATCATCAGCCGGTACTGGTCGATGACATTATTTCAACAGGAAGAACACTGGTTGAGACCTCACACCAGTTGCGTGAGCTGGGGTTAAAAGCTCCTGTGTGCATTGGCGTGCATGCATTGCTTGCTGGTGACGCTGAGAATGCGCTGAATAATGCCCCAATAGCTCGTTGGTTAACCACCAATACGGTTGCAGATGACAGTAACCAGATCGATATTTCAAACACGCTCGCCGCTGCGGTACAGGCGTTTGTCACGGAGCAATTCGAATGAACAGTATGGCAATTCATGGCTATCGTCAGCACGAAGTTGAAATCACTGCTGCCCATCATCGGGAACGTGATCCGGAATTTGCCCGTTGGGCACAGGGCCGCGGTGTGATCAGTCATACGGCAGATACCC
>JAYNJA010000089.1:1680-10479 GCA_038109705.1 Thalassolituus sp.
GTACATGCGCTGGCGGGCGAGCTGGTTGAAGACGGTCTTATCGCTTCTTGTGGAGAAGTTTACCGGGTGCTGGAAGCGCTGGATTGCATCACTAATGCAGCAATGTGGTTGGTGGTGCATATGACCTACGCCAAGCGTATTCATCTTGATGGTCGTGCGCTGGCGGTGGCTGAGTTCAAGCGGGACCCTCAGGGGCATACTGGGGGAGCACTGAATATGGTGCCGGCTTATTCTGCCTTGCTGGCACTCAACAGCCTTACGGGTCAGCATCGAGATTGGTTGATGGGGCAGGGGCACTGCGTCGCAGCCATTGATGCCGTTCAGATCCTGACGGGAAACGCCCTGCCCGAACGTCAGCGACAATACCCGCTCGATGACGACGGCTTAAGCCAATTTGTTTCTGATTTTTATGATTATCGGGTGCGTGCTGATGGACGCCCGTTGTCGACCCTTGGCAGTCACGTAAACGCGTATACTGCCGGAGCCAGAATGGAAGGCGGATATTTGGGCTTTGCGGGTCTTCAGTATGTACATCAGCCACTGCCGGGAGAACGTCTGGTTGCCTTTTTGAGTGACGGTGCCTTTGAAGAGCAACGGGGAAGCGATTGGGCCGCCCGCTGGTGGCGTGCAGAAGACTGCGGGCTGGTGGCACCTGTGATGATTGCCAATGGTCGGCGTATTGATCAACGCACGACGGTAGAACAGCAGGGCGGTGTCGACTGGTTGTGCGAGCATTTAAAACACCAGGGATTTGCTCCATTCAGAATTGATGGTCGTGATCCGGCAGCCTTTGTCTGTGCTATTTATCGTATGGAAAAAAATCTGAAAAATGCGGGTTTGGCCGTACAGAATGGCGCTGCAGATTATCCTGTGCCTATGCCATATTGTGTCGCAGAAACCATTAAGGGATATGGTTTTCCCGGCGCAGGAACGAACGCAGCACATGGTCTGCCACTTGGCTCAGATTTACGTGGTAATGCCGATGCCCGGCGATTTTTTCAGCAAGGTGTCGCAGCGCTTTTTCAACCGGAGGCAGAGTGGCGTGCTGCGGTAGCTAAATTAACTACGCCGCATTCACCAGCGCGTCCTGTGGCGATTACGATTAATCGGCATGATCCTCACTGGCAGGATAAAGCCCTGTCGCCGATGGCCGCCATCGACAGTTATTTTACAGATCTTGTTGAAGTTAATCCGCAGCTCAGAGTCCGTGTTGGTAATCCGGACGAACTGTCTTCGAATCGCATGAACCAGACGCTTGATTTATTAAAGCACCGGGTAAGCTCTCCAGAAGAAGGGGTTTCCGAAGCCGTCGATGGGGCAGTCATTACCGCCTTGAATGAAGAGGCCGTCGTCAGTGCTTGCCTGGCAAATCAGAATGGTCTCAACTTAGTGGTCAGCTATGAGGCGTTTGCAGCTAAAATGCTGGGCGCGATCCGTCAGAGTATTATTTTTGCCCGACATCAGAAAGAGGCAGGAGAGCCCGCCGGCTGGATCAGTCTCCCGGTAATCAGCTCTTCTCATGTTTGGGAAAATGGAAAGAATGAACAGTCGCATCAGGACCCGGTATTGGGTGAAGCTCTGATGGGAGAGATGGCTGATATGGCCAGAGTCGTATTTCCGGCGGATGCTAATTCAGCGATGGCTTGCCTGCGTGGTTGTTACGGGGATCTGGCGACAGTATGGAATCTGGTGGTGCCTAAGTCGGTGATGCCTAAGCAACTGGATGCGCAGCAGTCCGTGAAGTTGGTAGAAGACGGCGCTATCTGTTTGCGTGGGCATTGTGGTGCGGCATTACAATTGGTGGCTTGCGGCGCTTTCCAGCTGGAGCAGGCGTTGCTTGCCAGTGATCGTTTAAGGGAACGGGGCGTGTCGCATTCGCTGATTTATCTGCTGGAACCCGGGCGCTTCAGAGTCCCGAGGGATGAGTACGAAGCACAGGCAATGGCGTCTGATGATGTGATGTCGGTACTTTTCCCATCGTCGGTGCAATATCGTGTATTCCTGACACATACCCGTCCTGAAGTACTGCTGGCCCACGCGCGGATGTTGGATCTGGGCCCTGCCCGGACTATCGCATTGGGGTATATCAATCAGGGGGGGACATTGGACAGCGCTGGACTGCAGTTTGCGAATCGCGTGACATGGGCAGACGCAGTGGCTGCATTTGCGCGTCTGAGTGGTAATAAGGTCACGGATTGGCTATCTGGTGAGGAGTGGGCGGCGGTCACAGGAACCGGGAATCCATACGATGTCATCCCGAACCCGTATCCGCCTCTGATCACGTCATCGGAATCAGCGGATGGCGGTACCGACCGGTAACTGATCAAACCAGTTGAGAAATTCCTGCACATGGGGCGGCTTGAACAGTCGCCCGTGTTGCGGTGCCATCACCTGGATGTTGAGCTGGCTGACCCGGCGCACCCAGTCAGTTTTTGCTTCATTGGATGGCATCCAGCGCTGGTGGAATTTTTTCATTTTCGGTGCGTGACGATCCATATTGTCTACCCATAAAGGCGCGTCTGTGTCTTCCAGGGCCGCGCCAACATCGCCGCTCATCAGAATACCCGCCTTCGCGTCCCACACATGGAAGTTACCTGACGAGTGCAGGTAATGAGCAGGAATAAACTGGAGCTGAATGCGCCCCAACTGAATAGTCATACCTTCGTCCGGGATCGCCTTGTAAGTGGTATTTTCCATACCGAAGTGGCGGATAAACCCTTCCCACAGCCAAGGCGAATACAGCTCTGCATTCGGTAGTGCCTGATCCCACAGGCCGAGCGAGGAGATGATATCCGGGTCCTGGTGAGAGGCGAACATCTTAGTAATCTTTTCTGCCGGAACGTACTTCAATACCGCTGACAGCATAGGAGCGAACAGCTCAATACCACCCGGATCAAGCAGAATGGCTTCGTCGCCGCTCTGAATCAGATACTGGTTTGTATCGATAATCCCCTTGGGTTTGTTCGGATCACGCCCGAACATAATCCAGCGGTGATCTCCATCTTCATACAGTACAGTGGCTAGCATGCGGCTTTCCTTTCCCTGTGATTCTGGTTGAGCAGGGCATTTGCCCGGTTTAGGTGGTTGCCGATGCGGTCGGCGGTATCGCGAATGTTGTCGGCAATCACTTCCAGCTGTTCGCGGAAGTCACCGGCGGTGGCGGCCTCAACATGGCTGGACGTAGCAATGAGGTTTGCAGTGCGGATGTGCTTCCGGCTTTCCTCCAGCTGGTCAATCAGATTGCGTAACCCCTGCTGGAGGTCGTGTTGCAGTGAGCTGACACGTTCGTCGCAGGCGCGGATATTTTTTTCGATGGAAAAAATATGCTGCGGTCGCTGTGCTCTGATCCACTGAAATTTCTGATTGGCCATATCGGTGCGCCAGGCTTCAACAGCCTGCACAGACAGGTGCTCGGCGTGACCATTAATTACTCGTGACTGGTCGATAATGGCACTCGCTAGTTCTTCGATGAAGTCTGTAATGGCACGGAAACCGACCGTTCGGCTACCTGCGCGGACGGCCAGAGCGCGAGCATTTTTGGCGGTCAGGGCGAGCCCTCGGGCTTCCATCATGGCCTGATGCAATTCGGCGGATATGCTGGCTGCGGTAATAAATACTGGTGCTGACACCTGAATTCTCCGTCTGCAGGTGAAGTGTGTTTACAGTGTAGAAAAGATTCAGCTACCTGCATGGCTAGGGAGAATTTATTTTTAGCTATTCAAGTTCAGACTGACTAAGGGCAATTCTCTACGGTAACTCTGTACCGGCGGCGTTAGAGCGTAGCCAGCCTCTGATGCGCCGAATGGCTTCCGGGCTTTGCGGGTCTGAACCTGCGAGATGAATCTGTCTGTAGGTATCCCTGTGTTGGCGATTCATGCTGCCCCGGCGCTGGTTAAGCGTGTAGTTGTTGCTATGGTTGGCAGCCGTAATCAGGTCCAGTATCGGAATATCGAGGGTCTCCAGAATCTGGGTCAGTCGTAGCGCGCTGGCAGGGTGTTCACGAGCATCAACCATCACCAGTGCAATTCCGCGGGCATTGTCATTGTCGCGTTGGCGTTGCTGGATAGTCAGTGCCGCCCATACTGCGCTGTCGCCATGGGCGATAATCACCAGGTTCAGTTGGCCGCGGTTATTCAGGTACGTCAGGCTTTCTTCAATACGACCGCGAGTGATGTCAGCGTACAGAGCTGCAGGGTCCTGACCGGTGGACTCATTCAGTCCTTCATTTGTTGCTGTCTCGCTGGTTTCTGGCGTGAGGGGGGGCTCTATGATGTTATCCTGAGTGTCGGTTTCCGCTGGTTCTGCTTCTTCAGCCGGATTGGTTTGTTCTGTTTCTGAGTCTGCTCCATCTTCATCGACAGATTCGTCGCCGTCTTGAGTGATGGGTTCCGGTATCGAGCGTGGTGGAATCCGGTTGATGGCATACACCGGCAGCTCTGTTGCCAGAGTCGCCCAGCCGTATTCGGGGAGCTGCTCTCGCAGCGGGCCGGTGAGCTCAGGCCACTGACCGTGTTGTTCCAGATCGTGCAGAAGCAGTGCGCCACCCTGTGGCCGGCCACTCCGCTCGCGTAGGAACAGACCGTAAAAACCGTCCTCGCCTCGCAAGAGCGATACTATTTCTTCGTGGCGGTTATTCAGTTTCAGATGATGTAACACATCCTGCTGACGGCTGCTGTGCGGATAAGGAATGGCTCGTGGTGGTGCAGGAGCAAGGCTGTTTCCTTCTGAAGCATCTGATTCGTCTTTCCCGGAACCAGAATCCCCGGCTGTTGCGCTGTCTGTTTGCTCTTTGCCGGATTCTTCTGTCTGTTCTTCAGCGGCCGCTTCTTCCGCTGCAATTGCTTTAACGGCAATTATCGGCATAGCGAGGCCGCAGGCGAGTAGAAGAGCGGCAAGAAGCTTCCTTATCATGGGCGGCTGGTCCTGTTTTCTGGCATCGGGACTTGAATATGTTTGTATGGAAGGGGATGCAGCAAAAAGCATACCTGACATCTTCCGAAGGCCATTCTGGTGTGCGGGATGCACCGCACAGTGAGAGCACGTACAATAGCGCAAATTTCAATTACCAGCGGAAACCCTCATGAAGGATTGTCTGATTGCTCCATCGATTCTGTCCGCCGATTTCGCCCGTCTGGGTGAAGAAGTCGATAATGTTCTGGCAGCCGGTGCTGATGTTGTTCACTTCGATGTGATGGATAACCACTACGTGCCTAACCTGACCATCGGACCGATGGTCTGTAAAGCATTGCGCGACTACGGCATCAAAGCACCGATCGACGTGCATCTGATGGTCAGTCCGGTAGATCGCATGATTGCTGACTTTGCAGAGGCTGGTGCCACCTACATTACTTTTCATCCGGAAGCGTCTGATCATATTGATCGTAGTCTGCAGTTGATTAAAGCCGCTGGCTGTAAAGCGGGTCTGGTATTCAACCCAGCGACGCCGCTGCACTACATGGATTACGTCATGGATAAGCTGGACGTCGTGCTGCTTATGTCGGTGAACCCGGGTTTTGGTGGCCAGTCATTTATCCCGGCGACGCTGGATAAACTGCGTGAAGCACGTAAGAAAATTGATGAGTCGGGTCGTGATATCCGTCTCGAAATCGACGGTGGCGTAAAGGTCGACAATATTGCTGAAATCTACGCAGCCGGTGCCGATATGTTTGTTGCAGGCTCTGCGATCTTTAATGCGCCGGACTACAAAACAGTCATTGACGAAATGCGCAGCGAAATCGAGAAGACTGAACGCTGATTTATGGCATTTAATGCAGATGTCTGTGCACTGACAGCAGGGCAGCCGGAACTGGTGCTGCTCGATCTTGATGGCACTCTTATCGATAGCGTACCTGATCTGGCCGCCGCCACCGATGCAATGCTGCGGGGCCTTGGGCGTACAGAGGCGGGGCGAGAGAAAGTGTCTCACTGGATCGGTAACGGTGCTGATATGTTGGTGCGCAGGGCGCTGGCGGATGGTGATGAGCCGACGGCGCTGGCACTGACTCAGAATCACGTCGCTTCAGCCCGCGCCCTGTTTGATCAGGCTTATCTCGAGTCTTTACACCATGCCACAGGGGCGTTTCCGGGCGTGGATGAATTTCTCTGCGGGGTGACGGCAGTAAAGATCCTTATCACTAATAAGCCACGCATGTTTACCGAGCCGTTGATCCGTTCTTTTGGGTGGGAAGAGCATTTTGCGTTTATTGTGTGCGGTGATGATTTGGCCGAAAAGAAACCATCGCCGTTGCCTCTGCTGCACGCATGCGAGCGAGCGGGGTATGCGCCTCAGTCGGCACTGATGATCGGTGATTCTAAACACGATATTCAGGCGGCAAAAGCAGCGGGTATATCTACGGTGGCCGTGACCTACGGGTATAACCATGGCGAAGATATCCGCGATTCAGCCCCAGATATACTCTGTTCAGAACTGACGGCGCTAATCGCCTGATAACCGGGATCTCATTTTTATGACTGATTCGCTTATTACATCTTTTTTAATGTCTCCGGTCGGCATGCTGACTCTGATCCTGGTGGCTTCAGTCGCCAGCGCAGCATTGGGATGGTTACTGCGTGATCGACGAGCCAGTACAGTGAATGCTGAACTAGCACTGGTGCAGGACGAAAATCTTCGGCTGCGTGATCAGGCTCAGGTTCAGCATGAGAGCTTAAGTCAATTTAAAGATGAGCTGGAGCAGAGCAGAAACCAGATATCGGCACTGCAGCTTGAATCCGCGCGCCAGCAGGAACAATTGAATGCGGCACAGTTACGTGAAGCATCGCTACAGCAACGTCTGGACGAGTCAGTCAGGCAAGTCAGTGAACTGCAGACGGAATCTCAGTCAGTCCGCAATCAGTTGGTTAAAGAGCAGGAAACTCGTGTGCAGCAGGAACGTAGCGCTGAGGAGAAACTGGCGTTGCTTAATGAATCCCGCGAGAACTTGCTGAAAGACTTTGAAAACCTGTCGCAAAAAATCTTCGAGCAGAAAACCAAACAGTTTTCTGAGCAAAGTCAGCAGGGTATAAGTTCTTTGCTGACGCCATTCCGCGAGCAACTGGATGGCCTGAAAAAGAAAGTCGAGGATGTTTATGTTTCCGACACCCGTGATCGAGCGTCTCTTAAGGCGCAGATAGGCGAGCTGCATAAACTGAATCAGCAGATCACCGCCGAAGCCCATGCATTGACGATTGCTCTTAAGGGCGAAAAGAAAAAGCAGGGTAACTGGGGTGAGTTGGTACTGGAGACAGTGCTGGAGAAATCCGGACTACGCGAAGGCGAAGAGTTCGTTCGTGAGCGATCACTCAACAACGACGAGGGCAAACGTTATCGCCCGGATGTCATTATCAATCTGCCGGATGATAAGCACATCATTGTTGATGCCAAAGTATCACTGAATGCATACACCGAGTATGTGAATGCAGAAGACGAGACACAACGGCAGCAGTTTGCACGTGCACATTGCGATGCGGTGCGTCAGCACATCCGCTCTTTGAGTGAAAAAGCCTATCAGCAACTGGAAGGGCTGAACTCTCCTGACTTTGTCTTTATGTTTATGCCGGTGGAACCCGCGTTTATCACAGCATTCGAACATGACGATGCTCTGTTCAGTGATGCCTTTGAGCAGCGCATTGTTGTGGTCACGCCAACGACTTTGCTGGCGACCCTACGGACCGTTGCCAGCATCTGGGCGATTGAGCGTCGTAATAAACATACCGAAAAACTGGCCGAGCAGGCAGGCAAGCTCTACGACAAGCTCGCGATCGTTGTTGACCGTATGGAAACCATGGGTAAGCAGCTGGGCACAGTGCAGGGAACCTACGAAGACACCTGGAAAGCGCTTAAAGGCGGCCGCGGAAATCTGGTGTCTCAGGCAGATCAGTTCCGTAAGCTGGGCGTGCGGGTGAAAAAGGAGTTGCCTAAAGCGCTTGTTGACGATGCCAACGCAGAACACGAAGTTTCAGCCTCAGACGAACTCTCTGAAACAGACAGTATGTGAGGGGCCGTGCCTGATAGTCAGGTATATTGGGTTATTCTGTCCTGTGTGGATATGGGTTTATTCTAAACTTATAAAACATCTGGAGCGGATTGATGGGTCTGTTCTGTTCTGTTCTGTTCTGGTTATAGCGCGTGATTGGCGCACGTCTGCGTTTTGACTGATAGGGAGGCCGCGATGCAGATCACACATGGACGCCTGGAGCACCATAGTTCTTCGTTGCCCTCGCTGTCGCGGATGGCGATTCAGCTTCCTGCTACCTTTATGTTTGGGATGGCGGCGTTGGTACTCGCTGGCTGGGTATTCGGTATGCCTGCTATGACATCGGTTCTTCCGGGTTTCCCAACCATGAAGGTGAATACCGCGTTGGGATTCATGCTGGGTGCGTCGGCCATTCTGCTTGCAGAGCGCCGCCGTACTGAGTTGTGGTCCCGCTCTGTCGCCGCGGCGCTTATCTGTCTTATGAGTGTCAGTCTGGTGCAGTATCCGGCAGGCCTCAATCTGGGCGTAGATGAGCTGTTCTGGCAGGATATGCATTCGTCGAACTTTCCAGGGCGGCCTTCGGCTGCGACCTGCCTCAGTTTTATCATGCTCGCAGCGCCTCTGGTTAGCCCCCATGAACAGCTCCTGCGCTATGCCGGCTGCGTTAAGATTTACCTCACTGTCGTTGCAAGTATTCCTGCGACAGCGTTTGTTACTTATCTGATCAATCCCTCAGGGCTGTTTGCCATCGACTTTTTCTCGACGATGGCGATACACACATCACTGTTGTTTATGTTGGGTTTTCTGGCACTGGGGTTTGTTATAT
>JAYNJA010000090.1:0-10444 GCA_038109705.1 Thalassolituus sp.
GAGTCAGATAGAGCAACGTAGATCAGGCTGGCACCATCGTCATCTGCCGTGCCTGTGACTGTGACGATATCGCCTTCGCTAACTGAGTATTTATAAAAGTCTGTTGGATCTCCATCGCCGCTATTAAGGCTTCCGCTAACAGTAGTCCAGGTGTCGGTAATGACCTGGGCAGCCTCTGGCGAATCATTAGGTTCGGTGTCGCTGATGGTTACCAGTACCGGGGCTTCGACGATCAGGGTAAAGGCAGATCGGCTGGCGAGCTCTGGCGTCCAGACTTTGACCCAAATCTCTTCGATGCCTGAAGCGACCGTGTAATTAATCGTTTCATCGACGCCATTGCCTGTGGTGTCTGAGCAGGCGAGTTTGTTCCCGCTGCCATCGAAGAAGGCGATGTTGTAATCCTTGTCGCTGGGTACGGTCATCTCGGCGACGAGATCCTGATCGACGCTCACGGGCATACGCCATACCGCAAGCGCATTGTCGAAGGTCAGTTCTGTATTTAGCGTGGTTCGTGCTGCGGCATTAATTCGGGTAGTGCTCAGGCTGACGTTGCTGCAGTCTTCGAGGGAGGTCGCACCAGGAGACTCAGGCGCTACGACGCTGGTGGTCTCATCATCAGATTCGCCCATACAGGCGGTAATTAGAGTGCACGCAAGAATCGGTGTAATAAGCTTGTTCATCGTAATTCCTTTCAGACTGCCGGAGTAAAGTTCACAGCGCCAGACCGGAGTGGTGCGCCGTTGAATCAGTCTAGTTGGCGGTATAGAAACGAATGCGCGTCACGGTAAGACGGATGGAAAATTAAGCACTAAAGACAGGTAAGGCAGGTGAGAGGGAATGGCCCGATTTCCTATCGGGCCAGACTGTTGAGTCAGACCTTGAGGTCTGGACTCTGGTTCAGGACTCAACCGCCTTACGGCGCTGACTGCGGCGTAATTTAGTTTTTGGTGCCTCTGTGTTCGCAGACGGCGTATTGCGACTTAGCGTCTTGCGCTCATTGTTGCTGCTTCCCTTGCTCTCGGCAGTCTCAGTTGCCGGTCGCTTACGTGGCTGCGATGGCTTGCCCGACTGTGAGGGCTTGCGGCGCTGATTCTGTTTAGCTGCTGGTTTTTGAGAGCCGGCGGACGTGTTTCTCGACGACGTATTTGGGGAAGAAGTTTCGGCCTGACCTTCGGATGACTCTTTTGGCTTCTTAGGTTTCTTCGGCTTTTTATTTTTCGGTGGCTGCAGCTTGCGTGATTCAGGCAGCGGATTCTGCGGCTTAAAACCTGCGATTTCTTCACGGGTAATGTGCTGTTGAATCAGGCGCTCGATATCCTGAAGCTGATCAAATTCGTCCGCCATAACCAATGAAATTGCATGGCCTTGCATACCTGCACGGCCGGTACGGCCAATACGGTGTACATAGTCAGCGGGGACGTTTGGCAGATCAAAATTCACAACTTGTGGCAGCTGGTGGATATCGATACCGCGGGCCGCAATGTCAGTGGCGATTAACAGGGTAATTTTACCGTCTTTAAAATCAGCCAGTGCTTTGGTGCGCTGGTTCTGGCTTTTGTTGCCATGAATAGCAGCGGCACTGATACCATCGGCTTCCAGCAAACGCACAAGTTTATTCGCGCCATGTTTAGTGCGGCTGAATACCAGTGCCTGTTCCCATTTTTCTGTTTTACACAGGTGGGCCAGTAACTTTGCTTTTTTGGCTTTATCGACAGGGTGCAGTTTGTGCTCAATGGTTGCGTTGGTGGTGTTTTCTTTAGAAACACTGACTTCGGCAGCATTATTCAGCAGGCCGTGGGCAAGCTCGCGGATTTCATCCGAGAAAGTCGCTGAGAAGAGCAGATTCTGACGCTGCGTCGGCAGAATTTTCAGAATCTTCTTAATGTCGTGGATAAAACCCATATCCAACATACGGTCGGCTTCATCCAGTACCAGAATATCCAGCTCATCAAACTTAACCGCATTCTGGTTGTACAGATCGAGCAGGCGGCCCGGTGTGGCAACAAGGATTTCAGTACCGCTGCGCAACTTCTGCATCTGCGGGTTAATTTTAACGCCCCCAAACACTACGGTAGAGCGGATTTTAGTGTATTTGCTGTAGAGCTGAGCGTTATCGAGAATCTGTGCAGCGAGTTCCCGGGTCGGTGTCAGAATCAACGCTTTTACGCGATTGCCAGAAGCGCGTTTTTTGTCCAGAAGAAGCTGAAGCAAAGGCAGCGTAAAGGCTGCAGTTTTACCGGTACCTGTCTGAGCTGAGGCCAGCAGGTCGCCGCCCTCCAGCACAACAGGGATGGCCTGTGCCTGAATCGGGGAAGGAGTGGTGTAACCTTTTTCTTCAACAGCACGGGCAATAGGCTCAGCAAGAGCCATATCTTTAAATGTAACGGACATAAATTTCCTGTCAGCGATTGCACGAAAGTATAGGAGTGCGCAGACGCTGAATAGCGGGGTAAAAATTCAGAGATGGGGGTAACCCACAGATCATCTGAAGCCTTGTGCGGCATTCAGATGTTGAGCCTTCGGGGAACAGATATCCCATGGGTAAGGCAGGCAACAGACGATGACGCGGCGCTGTTGGTCAGCGCGGGAGGAGTATATCACCAGCTACTTTAGTTTTCCCATCGAACAGGTAAACTCGTTAGCAAAATATTTGTAAGGAAACTTTCTATGCGCTTGTTCAGTACGCTTCTGCTGGCCATTTTTCTGACTGGCTGCGGTATCAATAACATCCCTACCTATGATGAGCAGGTCGCCAGTGCCTGGTCTCAGGTTGAAAATCAGTACCAGCGTCGCGCTGACCTGATTCCAAACCTTGTCGCAACGGTTAAAGGCTTTGCGGCTCAGGAGCAGGAAACCCTGACTGCTGTTGTAGAAGCCCGTGCTAAAGCGACAGCGGTTCGATTGGATGCCTCTATGCTGGATGACCCTGAGGCAATCGCTCGCTTCCAGGAAGCACAGAGTGGTCTGGAACGTGCCTTAGGGCGTTTGCTGATGGTGACCGAGAATTACCCTGATCTTAAGTCCAACGCTAACTTTCTGGCTCTGCAGTCACAGCTTGAGGGCACTGAAAACCGAATCTCGGTAGCGCGTCGGGATTTTATTCAGGCGGTGCGGCAGTACAACACTGAGATTCGTACCTTCCCAGGGAAAATCTGGCATTCGTTGCTCTACAGTGAAATGACCCTAAAAGAGAATTTTAAAGCAACGGTTGAGAATGCTGATCAGGCACCGGTGGTAGAGTTCTGATGATTTCGTTAATGATAAGGAATGTCACAGCGTTACTTCTGTTGTCGGTATGCATGTGCGCATCTGCTGCAATCAAATTTCCGGAGTTGACCGGACGCGTTGTTGATAATGCCGGGATGATAAGCAGCTATGACGCGCAGAAAATTGCACGAAAACTGGAACATCATGAACAGACAACAAGTAATCAGATCGTTGTTGTTACTGTGGAAAACCTGCAGGGCTACAGTGTTGAAGAGTTCGGGTATCAGCTGTGGCGAGAGTGGGCAATTGGTCAGAAGGGCAAAGATAATGGCGTCCTGCTGCTGGTTGCCAAGCAGGACAGAAAAATCCGTATTGAAGTGGGGTATGGTCTTGAAGGTAGCCTGACGGATGCCATTGCAGGCAACATTATTCGTACCAAAATTTCACCTGCATTTAAGCGAGGCCAGTTCGGAACCGGTATTACTGCTGGTGTCGACGGAATTATCAGTGCGATCAGTGGTACGTATAATGTGGAGCTTCAGAAAGCCAGCTCCCATGCAGGAGATCGCTTTGGTTGGCTGTTGGTCGTCGGGGGCTTTGTTCTTTTTCTGATTTTAAGCATATGGGGACCCGGTGGGGGCTCATCCAGGCACCGTCGTTACGGTGGTTATGGCGGTGGCAGTTTCGGCGGTGGGGGTGGCGGCTTCAGCGGCGGCGGTGGTGGTTTTGGTGGCGGCGGTGCTTCTGGAGGTTGGTAATGACACTTTTAAATAAACAACAGCTGGATCAGCTGGCAGAGTCTGTTCGTAACGTCGAGAAGATTACGGACGCCGAGTTAGTGACTGTGCTCGCTAAAGCATCCGACCAATATCTTTATATCCCAACTTTGTGGGCAGCCTTGATTGCTTTACTAACTCCAGTGGTGCTCAGCTTTTTACCATTCTGGTTAACTGGGGTTGAGTTGATGATGGTGCAGCTCTCTGTATTTACACTGATGACTTTGATATTCCGGTTGCCTCTTTTGCGCTACCGTCTGGTACCCAAAAAAATAAAGAAGGCTCGTGCAGAAATGATGGCGCGCCGTATGTTCCTGGAGCAAGGGTTACATCACACCAAAAGTGAAACCGGTGTGCTGATTTTCGTCTCAGAAGCAGAGCACTACGTTGAGGTTCTCGTGGATCGGGGTATTTCTGAGAAAGTCGATAATCAGGTCTGGCAGAGTATCGTCAATGACTTTACTGCTGACGTTAAAGCAGGCGCAGTGCAGAAGGGCTTTGAAACCTGTATTGCCAGCGTTGCTGAGGTGGTGTCGGATGTCGTACCTGCAACTGAAGAAAAAAACGAGTTGCCGGATCGTCTGATTCTTATATGATTCAGGTAATTTTTAGCTGTTTTTTTGTGATGAAAGCCCTCAAAAGAGGGCTTTTTCTTTACTTCATGATCACCAGCTGCTTACCCGGCGATACTCCCTGGCCAGCGTCTTTGAGTACTTCAATAACCGTACCTGATTTGTGCGCGGTGACTTCGATCTCCATTTTCATGGATTCCAGTACCATTAACGGTTGGCCTGCGCTGACTTTCTGACCGGGTTCGACCAGTAATTGCCAGACGTTTCCTGATACGTGACTGTCGATGGAGAACTCACCGTCTTCCAGGACTCGTTCATCACTTTCTTCGATCACGCCAGCATCGTTTTCAAAACGCAGCAGACCTTTCGCTTTCCAGTCATCGAGTTCCTGTTGAAAGGCTTGCTGGCGGCTGGTCTGAAATTCACTGATCTCTTCTGCGTTGGTCGATAAAAACTCCTGATAACCTGCAAGGCTGAATTCGCCTTCTTCGATACGCACCGGATACTGCCCGTGAGGGAAGCCTTCGCGAATATCCATGAGTTCTTCATGACTGACTTCGTAGAAGCGGATCTGATCAAAGAAGCGCAATAACCATGGCTGGCTGAATTCTTTGGTTTGTTTGTAGCGGTTCCACATCTGTAGTGTACGGCCAATAAACTGATAGCCTCCGGGGCCTTCCATGCCATAAATGCATAGGTATGCACCGCCGATGCCTACGGAGTTTTCGGCCGTCCAGGTGCGTGCCGGATTGTACTTGGTTGTCACCAGGCGGTGGCGCGGATCGAGTGGTGTTGCTACAGGAGCGCCGAGATAAACGTCACCGAGGCCCATAACCAGATAGCTTGCATCGAAGACTATTTTCTTAACATCCTCGGCGGAATCCAGTCCGTTAATGCGGCGAATAAATTCAATGTTATCCGGGCACCATGGGGCATCAGCACGCACTGATTTTACGTATTTATTAACCGCTTCCTGACAGGCTTCGTCATTCCAGGATATCGGTAACCAGACAGTACGGGATGGTACGCTGGCATTGCTCAGGTCACCCAGCTTATCTTCGAGGTCGATTAAGGCATTGAGTAGTATGTCCCGGTTTAACTCCTGGCTATTAAAGTGTACCTGCAGTGATCGGATACCCGGTGTGATGTCGATAATTCCCGGAATACTGAGTTTTTTCAGCTCGGTCATTAATGCGTGTACCCGGAATCTCAAACCGATATCCAGTTGCAGTGGGCCGTATTCAACCAGCAGATAGTTGTCGCCGGCCGGGCGGTAAACGACACCGACAGGATGAATTTCCTTCTCTATTTCTTTCAGAACTGGAGTTTCAGGTAAGTACTCACTAATTTCGACAGGCTGATAATTCAGGGTGTTCAGTTGAGTCGATTGTGCTTCTGACAATTTCAGGGCGGTACCATTACTCACTGGAATAAACTTTATTTTATCCCCCGCTTTTAATTGCCCGAGCTTCCACAGGTCGGCTTGCACGACCGTTACCGGGCAGACGAAGCCACCGAGGCTTGGGCCATCCGGGCCGAGAATAACAGGCATATCACCGGTAAAATCGACAGCGCCAATGGCATAAGCGTTGTCGTGAATATTGGATGGATGCAGGCCGGCTTCTCCGCCATTTTCCCGCGCCCAGTCTGGCTTAGGACCGATCAGGCGCACGCCGGTACGGCTGGAGTTGAAATGAACTTCCCAGTCTGCAGAAAAAAACGCCTCGATATCTTCTGGCGTGAAAAAGTCAGGTGCACCGTGAGGGCCGTACATTACCTTTAGCTGCCATTCGTTGCTTATTTCGGCAATAACGTCGGTCTGAATTTCGTCTGCAGTTATTAATTCCGTTCTTTCGGTTACTTCGCTGATGTGCAAAACATCGCCGGGTAATAATGAGCGGCCGTTGTGGCCACCAAACTGCCCAAGAGTAAAGGTAGAGCGGGAGCCCAGGTATTCAGGGCACTGAATACCGCCGTCAACGAGGAGATAGGCTCGAGCGCCTGCGCCAGTCACCATACCGCAGTCGAGTTGGTCGCCTGCTGCGATGTTTATCGGGCTATTAAAGGAAACCGTTTTTTCCTCGCCGTCACGAGTTAGTGTCGCACTTGTGTGCGCACCCGTGAGGACGATACGCGTTGCCTGCTGGAATAACAGTACAGGGCCTTTGAGTGTTATTTCGAGGCCCGCGCAGGTTTCTTCGTTACCAAGAATCCGGTTGCCTAGCTTGAATGAATAGCTGTCGAAGGGGCCTGATGGCGGAATACCAACGTCCCAGTAACCGGTACGGCCGGGTATATCCTGAATCGTCGTTTGCGTACCGCCACTGATGACATCAATGGCTGGGTCCTGATAGCTGAGTTCATTGAGTTTGCGAGTCCAGACATTACCTGAGATAACGTCTGTGTCCTGCAGGATTGCGCGAATATAGCGCAGATTGGTTTCAATACCGTAAAGCTCACTGTTGCCAAGTGTATCGTTAAGTGCAGAGATTGCCTGTTCGCGGGTGTTGGCAGTAACAATCACCTTGGCCAGCATGGGGTCAAACAGGGCAGGTACTTCAGTGCCGCTTTCGACCCAGGTATCAATCCTCAGACGAGAGTCATTGTTTGAAGTTTCAGGCCATTCAACTTTACTCAGCAGCCCGGCACATGGCTGGAAGTTTTTGACCGGGTCTTCGGCGTAAATACGTGCCTGTATGCTGTGGCCAGCCGCAGTTCGATCTTCGTTTAAAGGCAGTTCTTCACCGGCACCAAGACGGATCATCCATTCAACCAGATCTACACCAAAGACTTCTTCAGTGACACCGTGCTCGACCTGTAAGCGTGTATTTACTTCAAGAAAGTAGAACGCGCTATTTATCTCGTCGTAGATAAATTCGACTGTACCTGCACTGCGGTAGTTAACTGCTTCACCAAGCTTGCGTGCAGTATCGTGGAATTGCTGTCGTAATTCGTCACTGAGGCCCGGAGCGGGTGTTTCTTCGATCACTTTCTGATTGCGGCGTTGTAGTGAGCAATCGCGTTCACCCAGAGCGGCCACCGTACCTTTGCCGTCGCCAAAGAGTTGCACTTCGATATGCCGTGCCTTGTCGACGAACTTTTCCAGAAATACGCCATCGTCCGAGAAGTTGTTGGCACTTAATCGTTTTACTGAATCATAGGCTTGAATCAGTGCGGGCTCATCGTGACAGAGCTGCATGCCAATACCGCCGCCACCGGCGGTGCTTTTCAACATTACCGGGTAGCCAATTTCTCTGGCTTTGGTTGACGCCTCTTCAAGGCTTTCGAGCAGACCGGTCCCGGGCAACAAGGGAACGTTCGCTTTTTCTGCCAGGGCTCGAGCGCTGTGTTTAAGTCCAAAATCGAGCATCTGTTGGGCCGTGGGACCGAGGAATACGACCCCAGCTTTGTCACAGGCCTCAGAAAACCCAGGATTTTCACTGAGAAAACCATAGCCCGGGTGAATGGCTCCTGCACCAGACTGCTTCGCAATGCTCAGGATTTTTTCCTGATTCAGGTAGGTGTCTGCGACAGAGCCACCGCCTAGCGAGTAGGCTTCTTCGGCATTCAGTACGTGTAAAGAGTGTTTATCTTCTTCGTGGTAAATAACAACGGGTGTGCAGCCTAATTTTTTCAACGTGCGCATGATGCGGACGGCGATGGCACCACGGTTACCAATGAGTAATTTGGTGAAAATATACGTACCTTAAATATTTATGCCGGGACTACCCTTTGTCAGGGTGTATTGCTGGTCGTCCAGCCGTACCTGTTTTGATGTCAGCCCCAGACCAGTACTTCGACAGGCGTAGGGTTATAGGCATTACATGGGTTATTCAGTTGTGGGCAGTTCGATATCAGCACGAGAATGTTCATTTTTGCCGTCAGCTCAACGTATTTTCCCGCGTCTGAAATACCATCTTCAAAGGTCAGGCCGCCCTCTGGCGTGACCGGCACATTCATAAAGAAATTAATGTTGTGGGTGATATCGGCTTTTGTCAGGCCGTATTCCTCGTGCTCGTTGATGGCCAACATCCAGCTATCGCGACAGGCGTGCATGCATTTCTTTTCGAGCGAATAACGCACCGTATTCGATTCCGTTGCGCATGCACCGCCAAGGGTATCGTGGCGGCCACAGGTGTCGGCCACGATTTCAAGCATGGGGCGGTTTTCGTTCGACATCAGTGTCGTGCCCGCCGTGAGATAGATATTGCTCTGGGCACGTATGGTGTCCATCGCACTGTAACGCTCGGATACGTCGTCAGCGTTGTAGAACAGCGTGTCTGCAGCCTGATTGCCTTCGAGGTCGAGAATACGGATCGTCTGACCTGCTTCAACCCGGTGTAGGAAATAATCACCGGCAGGGACTACCTGGCGGAAGCTGGCATTTTCTGCTTTGAGGTTACTTTCTTTAATCATAATTTTTCTCCCGCTGCTCAGTGATCGTGGTTGCACATAAACTGATAAATCTCGTTGTTCTTAAAACCACGAAGATTCTCAGGGCGGGAGTTCATGCAGAGGTCACCATCTGCTACTGGTTTTGCTTTAGCTATGGCGTAGTGTACCGGTCGCACTGGATATTCTTTTGCGTTGCTCAGAGGGTGAGGGCAGGTGTGCATCACGACCAGGGTATCCATTTCGAAGCGGAGTACGATTTTGTCTCCGGCTTTGGAGCCTTCACTGTGGATCATGTTGCCATCGGCATCGGTGCTTACTTTGCTGAAGAGATTCAGGTTAGCGGCCATGTCCCGGCGGCTGAGGCCGTACTTCGCCAATTCAACTAAGAATGCGTCGTAGCCATTCTGAGTCCAGCCGTTTAGTGCTTCCTGATAGGTTTTCAGTTGCCATTTTTTCTGCAGCATTTCTTTATTCTGGTTGCCACATACGGTGTCGTGCCAGCCGCAGTCGTCTTCTACGATAGAAGCAAAGACGCGTCCCATATCTGAATAAAGACAATGTCCGGCAGTAAGTTTGAATGTGTGCTGGCATTTTAGAGTATCGGGCGCGTTGTACTTTTCCAGAAGATTTTCCGGGTTATAAAAAAGCATGCCGAGATTGGCTCCGCCTTTAACATCGGTGAGGGTAAGCAGGGTGCCTTTCTTAACCCGCATAGACCAGTGGCAGCCACCGCCGAGGGTGTCTTCGTAAATTGTTTCGCCGGTTTGATATTCCGATCTGGATCGATATTCAGACATGGTTCACTCCTGTCAGCTCGCTCAAACGTAGGGCTGGTCTGGTGAATAGTTGGCAGATGTAGTGATGATTCTGGTGTTTCATATCGGGTCCTTACTTCAGGTTCACGGATTCATAGTCATCAGGTGGTCTGATGGTTTCTGATCTCCCGGGCTTTTATCCCGCCGTGTAACCTGCCAGTACGCCCGCTGGAGGTCGGTCACTCTCGGACCAGTCGCTATCGCTGTAATAGCCGGAACCCTAGTGCCCTTATTGATGCAGTTGGAGACCGGTACCGGGTCTGCCGTTTGCGTGTCGCGTAGTTCAGACAACAGTTTAAACCGCAGTTTAAACAGATGTTGCAGTGCCATGTTTGAGGTAAAAGCGAAACCTGTGCCATGCCTGCTTCTTTATAGTGATACTCCGCTATAGAGCGGATTTCAAGGTTTGAGTTCTGTGAGTCCGGTTTGTTTTCGTGGGTTATCTGTTCGGATTTTTGCAAGATTTCGGTGCGGCCGCACCATCCTGTTGCACTCCTGTTACGCAGCTGTCGATAAGATAAACGACCTTCTTTGTGGTGTATCAGGCTCGCTTCTCTTTGGTTCTGCAAACCAGACACTTATTCCTAACCCGCTGAAAAAACTCATGATTTTATATTAGTTGAGGGCTGCATCAGCAACTCTGAACTGTCACGGAAGCACATATTACCTTTTGCCTGAT
>JAYNJA010000091.1:0-10443 GCA_038109705.1 Thalassolituus sp.
TGATCAAGAAAGATTACGAAGTTATCAAGAAGATGACTCCGATTCAGGAAGCACGAGAGGTGTTTGTTGGTCGTGGCGAAGACTACAAAGTTGAGTTGATCGACGACCTGATCGAGAAGGGTGAAACGGCCGTAGGCCTGTACCACCATGAAGAATACACAGATATGTGTCGTGGCCCACACGTGCCGAATACCCGTGTAATGCGTATCTTCAAGCTGCAGCGTGTATCTGGTGCGTACTGGCGCGGTGATTCGCAGAACGCTCAGTTGCAGCGTATCTACGGTACAGCGTGGAACGACAAAAAAGAAATGAAGGCGTATCTGCAGCGCCTCGAAGAAGCTGAAAAGCGTGATCACCGTAAACTGGCTAAGCAGCTGGACCTGTTCCACCTGCAGGAAGAAGCGCCGGGCATGGTGTTCTGGCATCCAAATGGCTGGACTATCTATCAGGTACTCGAGCAGTACATGCGTAAAGTCCAGAACGATGCCGGTTATAGCGAGATTAAGACTCCTCAGGTTGTTGACCGTTCTCTCTGGGAGAAATCAGGTCACTGGGAGCACTACTCAGACGCTATGTTCACCACTGAGTCTGAAAAGCGCAGCTACGCGGTTAAGCCGATGAACTGCCCATGTCATATCCAGGTATTCAACCAGGGGCTGAAGTCCTACCGCGATCTGCCACTGCGTCTGGCTGAGTTTGGTTGCTGTCACCGTAACGAGCCATCCGGTGCGTTGCACGGCATCATGCGCGTTCGGGGTTTCACCCAGGACGATGCGCACATCTTCTGTGCTAAGAATCAGATCCGTCAGGAAGCCTCTGATTTCATCAAGCTGACCCTCGATGTCTACAAAGATTTCGGCTTCGATGCTGTAGAAATGAAACTTTCTACCCGTCCGGAAGGTCGTATTGGCGAAGAGTCACTTTGGGATGAAGCGGAAGCGGCTCTGGAAGATGCTCTGAACGATGCCGGCCTCGACTGGGAACTCCAGCCGGGTGAGGGTGCGTTCTACGGGCCTAAGATCGAATTCTCTCTCCGTGACTGCATTGGCCGTGTCTGGCAGTGCGGTACTATCCAGCTTGACTTTATGCTGCCAGAGCGCTTAGGTGCTCAGTTCGTGGATGAAGACGGCGAACGTAAGACCCCTGTGATGTTGCATCGTGCTATTCTTGGGTCTTTCGAGCGTTTTGTCGGTATTCTGATCGAACATTACGCAGGTGCGATGCCGCCATGGCTGTCACCACAACAGGTTTCGGTACTGAATATTACCGATTCACAGGGCGAATACTGTGCTGAACTGGCGAAAAACCTGAAATCGGCAGGATTCCGTGCTGCTGCGGACTTGAGAAACGAGAAGATCGGCTTTAAAATCCGCGAGCATACATTACACAAGGTTCCTTACCTGCTTGTGGTAGGGGATAAAGAAAAAGAAACAAACACGGTCGCTGTTCGAACCCGTAAGGGCGAAGATCTGGGCTCTATGAGCGTAGAAGACTTCATTGGCATCCTGGAAGGAGCCATAGCAGAGCGCGGTCGGTTTGGAATGGAGAACTGATCATCAGACGCGATAATAGAAAAGGTGTACGCGATAACCGCTCACCCATTAACGACCAGATTCGTGCAAACGAAGTACGGTTAATCGGAGCAGACGGCGAGCAGGTTGGCGTCGTCTCTATACGTGAAGCCCTTGAAGCTGCGGAAGAAGCCGAGCTGGATCTGGTACAGATTTCAGACGGCGATCCGATCGTCTGTAAGATCATGGACTTCGGCAAAAAGCTCTACGAAGAGAAGAAGCAGAAAGCCGAAGCCAAAAAGAAACAACATCAGGTTCAGATTAAGGAAATCAAATTCCGTCCAGGTACGGAAGATGGTGACTACCAGATCAAACTGAAAGCGCTGCGTCGTTTCCTTGAAGTAGGTAACAAAGCAAAGATCTCCCTGCGTTTCCGCGGTCGTGAGATGGCGCACCAGAACCTGGGTATGGAATTGATGCTACGCGTCGAGAAAGATCTCGAAGATATCGGCAGCGTAGAACAGCGTCCTAAGCTCGAAGGTCGTCAGATGATCATGGTCATCGCGCCGAGTAAAAAGAAGTAGTCTGGTTTTCAAACGGACTATCAGACCCTGGCATAAGCCGGGGTCTGTGCGTTCTGCCAGACACTACGGCAGCCTGAGGCTACCGTCAAAGTGGCAGAGGTTTTACAGGGTCTTAGTTTCTGTACGCCTCATAACTTACTGGAGTAAACAATGCCTAAAATCAAAACTAAGAGCGGCGCTGCGAAGCGCTTCAAAAAGACTGCGAACGGCTTCAAACACCGTAACGCTTTCCGCAGCCACATCCTGACTAAGAAGAGCACGAAACGTAAGCGCCACCTGCGTGGTATGTCTCAGCTGCACGCTGCAGACAAGAAGCTTGTTATTCGTATGCTTCCTAATCTTTAATCGACTGTCAGGAGATAAATTATGGCTCGTGTAAAACGTGGTGTGATCGCTCGTCGTCGTCACAAGAAAATTCTGAAGCAGGCTAAAGGTTATTACGGTGCTCGTAGCCGTGTATTCCGTGTAGCTAAGCAGGCAGTTATTAAAGCTGGTCAGTACGCATACCGCGACCGTCGTCAGCGTAAGCGTCAGTTCCGTCAGCTGTGGATCGCGCGTATCAACGCTGGTGCACGTCAGAACGGTCTGTCTTACAGCAAGTTCATCAATGGTCTGAAGAAGGCTACTGTTGAAATCGACCGTAAGGTTCTTGCTGATCTGGCAGTGAATGAAAAGGCAGCATTTGCGGCTCTGGTTGAAAAAGCCAAGTCCAGCCTGTAATTCACTGATTCCCTGAGGGGAATACAGCACTGATCAGCCACCTCGTGGCTGGTCGAGGATAGGGGAGTGGCTTTCTTAGAAAGACCTCCCCTATTTTTTTGCAAAAAATCGTACGACGCACCGTTAATCCTTAACAGAATTTCGGTTTCCTGCGGGAATTCCGTTAAGCGTTAATTTCAAGATGACCTTTCAGGATCATAAATAATGGAAAACTTAGAGGCCCTGACGCAACAGGCGTTGGCCGCAGTCGCCGCCGCAGGCGATATTGCCGCACTCGATCAGGTACGTGTTCAGTATCTGGGTAAAAAAGGCGAAATTTCCGCCTTAATGAAGAACCTTGGAAACGTTGCTCCAGAAGACCGCCCGAAAATCGGTGCCGTGATCAACGAAGCCCGTGACCAGGTTCAGGACGCACTGAATGCACGCAAAGACTTCCTCGAAGCCGCTGCGCTGAACGCCAAACTGGCGTCTGAAACCATCGACGTGACTCTGCCGGGCCGCGGCGTACAGGAAGGCAGTCTGCACCCGGTAACCCGCACTCTGGAGCGCATTGAGGGCTTCTTTGCTAACGCTGGCTATCAGGTGGCTGAAGGCCCGGAAGTGGAAGACGATTTCCACAACTTCGAAGCGCTGAACATTCCATCGCACCACCCAGCACGTGCAATGCACGATACCTTTTACTTTGATGCGTCAACGCTGCTGCGTACCCATACCTCGCCGGTACAGGTACGGACTATGGAGTCACAGGAACCACCGATCCGCATTATCTGTCCGGGCCGTGTGTACCGTTGCGATTACGATCAGACCCACTCGCCAATGTTCCATCAGGTTGAAGGTCTGCTGGTTGATAAGGGCATCAGCTTTGCTGACCTGAAGGGCACCATTCAGGAATTCCTGAGTGTGTTCTTCGAGCGCGATCTGGTATTCCGTCTGCGTCCATCTTACTTCCCGTTCACTGAGCCATCTGCAGAGATCGACATTGAATGGGTCATCGAAACGCCTGAAGGCACCAAGCGTCGTTGGCTCGAAGTCGGTGGTTGCGGCATGGTTCACCCAGAAGTGTTCAAACACGTAAACATTGACCCTGAAGAATACACAGGCTTCGCCTTCGGTATGGGCGTTGAGCGTCTGGCGATGCTCCGCTACGGCGTGAACGACCTGCGTCTGTTCTTCGAAAACGACCTGCGCTTCCTGCAGCAGTTCAAGTAATTCAGGGGATATAAGAAATGAAATTCAGCGAACAGTGGTTACGCGAATGGGTAAACCCTGAGATTGATACTCAGGAACTGGTTGATCAGCTGACACTGGCCGGCCTCGAAGTTGATGGTGCAGAGCCAGTAGCTGGCAAGTTCTCAGGCATTGTTGTGGGTCAGGTTGTTAGCCGTGAGCAGCACCCGGATGCCGACAAACTCAGCCTGTGTCAGGTGACTGATGGCACCGAAACCTTCCAGATAGTGTGTGGCGCTGCCAACGTACGTGAAGGCTTGAAGATTCCGTTCGCCAAAATCGGCGCCGTTCTTCCTGGCGATTTTAAAATCAAAAAAGCCAAGCTGCGTGGCGTAGAGTCATTCGGCATGCTGTGTGCCGAAGCTGAGCTTGGCATGGCAGAAAGCTCTGACGGCCTGATGGAGCTGCCAGAATCAGCCACCGTCGGCATGGACTTCCGCGAATACCTGAACCTCGACGACACCGTTATTGAAGTCGACCTGACACCAAACCGCGCAGACTGCCTGAGCATTGCAGGTCTGGCGCGTGAAGTCGGCGTACTGAGCCGTACCGCCGTGACTGCGCCAGAATTCGCTGCCGTAGCACCAGCGATCGACGACGTTGCCAGCATCGAAGTTTCCGCCCCTGAGGCGTGCCCGCGTTACCTCGGCCGCGTTGTTAAAGGTGTTAACGTTAAAGCAGAAACGCCACTGTGGATGGTAGAGAAGCTGCGTCGTAGCGGTATCCGCACTATCGACCCGGTGGTTGATATCACCAACTTCGTACTGCTCGAGCTGGGCCAGCCAATGCACGCGTTCGACCTGAACCGCATTGAAGGTGGCATCCGCGTTCGTATGGCAGAGCAGGGCGAGAAGCTCACTCTGCTGGACGGTCAGGAAGTTGAACTGAACGCTGACACCCTGGTTATCGCTGACCACGCAAAACCACTGGCTATGGCCGGTGTGATGGGTGGCGAGCACTCAGGGGTGAAAGAAGAAACTCAGGATCTGCTGTTAGAAGCTGCGTTCTTCAATCCGATTTCTATTGCCGGTCGTGCCCGTAACTACGGTCTGCACACCGATTCTTCACACCGCTTTGAGCGCGGCGTGGACTACAACATTGCCCGTACTGCGATGGAACGTGCCACTCAACTGGTACTCGATATCTGTGGCGGTCAACCAGGCCCAGTGACTGAAGTTGCGTCAGAAGCGGACCTGCCAAAAGCAGCCAACATCACACTGCGTCGTAAGCGCATTGAGCAGGTTCTGAGCCTGACTATGGCCGATGACGAAGTGACTGATATTCTGGTTCGTCTTGGTATGAACACCGAAGCCAGCGAAGAAGGTTGGGCGGTAACTGCACCGTCTTACCGTTTTGACATGGCGATCGAAGCTGACCTGATCGAAGAACTGGCACGTATCTACGGTTATAACCGTCTGCCTGTACGCACTCCAGCGGCAGCAACGCCGCTGGCAAAAGCGCCTGAATCCCGGATGGCTATCCGCGACCTGCGTCGTCAGATGATTGCCCGTGGTTTCCAGGAAGCCATCACCTACAGCTTCGTAGAACCAGAACTGCAGAAAGCACTCGACCCGGAGCGTGAAGCGCTGGCACTGCTCAATCCGATTTCGGCGGACATGAGCGTGATGCGTACCACACTGCTGACGGGTCTGGTTTCTGCGGCCAGCTACAACCTGAAGCGCCAGCAGCCACGCGTTCGTCTGTTCGAGACTGGCCTGCGTTTTGTGCCTGAAACTGATGGCCTGAAGCAGATCCCGACACTGGCGATGCTGGTATGCGGTAACCGTCTGACTCAGAGCTGGAGCGAACAGGAAGCTCCAGTCGACTTCTTCGACCTGAAAGGCGATGTTGAAGCTCTGCTGGCTCGTGGTGGCAACGCATCTGCGTACCGTTTTGAAGTGGCTCAGCATCCAGCACTGCACCCAGGTCAGAGCGCACGTATTCTGAAAAACGGCCAGCCAATTGGTTGGATTGGTGCACTGCACCCAGCGACTCAGAAGAAAGTTGGTGTGAAACAGGCTCTGTTTGTTGCCGAGCTGGATCTGGAAGCCATTCGTGATATCGCCGTACCATCATACAGCGACATATCTAAGTTCCCTGAAATGCGCCGCGATCTGGCACTTGTTGTAGAGCAATCTGTGCAGGTAGATCAGGTATTCGACGGAATCCGTTCAGCAGCAGGTGATTACCTCACTAAGCTCAACCTTTTTGACGTCTATGTGGGCAAAGGTATTGATCCAGATAGAAAAAGTCTCGCTTTGGGGTTGACGTGGCAGCATCCTTCGCGCACTCTGACTGATGAAGAAGTGAACAATTCTGTGGAAGCAGTCTTGGCTCATCTTTCTGAAAGCATAGGAGCAACGTTAAGGGGTTAACATGACTGCCCTGACCAAAGCTGAACTGGCCGAAAAACTGTTCGAAGATCTTGGTCTTAATAAACGCGAAGCAAAGGATATGGTGGACATCTTTTTTGATGAGATCCGCGATAGCCTTACTCGCAATGAGCAGGTGAAGTTATCGGGATTCGGTAACTTCGATCTGCGTGATAAGCGTCAGCGTCCGGGACGGAATCCGAAGACCGGCGAGGAGATACCTATTTCTGCTCGCCGTGTTGTGACGTTCAAACCGGGGCAGAAGCTCAAAATCCGGGTAGAAGCCTATGCTGGAAGCCAGCCACAATAACGAACTTCCTCCCATACCGTCGAAGCGCTATTTCACCATTGGTGAAGTGAGCGAGCTTTGCGACGTAAAGCCGCATGTACTGCGCTATTGGGAACAGGAATTTCCGACTCTGAAACCGGTGAAACGCGCCGGTAATCGTCGTTATTACCAACGCCAGGACGTTATTCTCGTCCGTGAAATCCGCGCGCTCCTGTATCAGGATGGCTACACCATTGGTGGTGCCCGCCAGAAGCTGGAAGACAATGGCGAGTCCCAAGCGGTAGCGATGGATAAAGCCCTGATCAAAAATATGATCCGAGAGCTTAAAGAAGTAGAAGAAGCCCTTAAACTCGATCTTTGATCGGGTTTTGGCTCCTCATTTTTCCACTGCTTTCTCGCTGTCCGGCAATCAAAAAAAACTTCACCTTTTCAGGCACTTAGTTATACTGGCGAAGTCTGTTTACAGGCTTGTGTCGGGGCGTAGCGCAGCCTGGTAGCGCACCTGCATGGGGTGCAGGGGGTCGCGAGTTCGAATCCCGCCGTCCCGACCAATTTTTCTTTTACCTTCCTTTTATCAAAATTCATCCTTTCGAGTCATTTACCTCGAATTCCGTGCATTTCGCGTTACATCTGCTTACATAAAAATAATGGCCCACCGGGATAGCTCCGGGTTTAATAACTCCATGTTCATAAATAAAGGGTTCTTATGCGTTTCTACGTTTCTATTGTGTTGATGTTCCTGACCTCAGGCGCGTTCGCAAACGAACAGCCGACGGATACCGAGATCCTGAAGATACAGGCAGTAGCAGGGTGCATTGACGATATTTTCTATCAGGCGGGTTACGAAGACGGCGATACAAATCGCACGGAGCTGATTGATACCATGCTCATGCTATTTAACCTGCCAGCCTACGATGAAGAGTATCTGTACATGGAAGTAGAGTACGACGGTAAGGTCTCATCAGAAGTTTACTATCAGTGCATCCAGGGCCAACGCGACCTCCTTGATGAGGCTGCTGAGAGTTTGGGTGTTGTAGCTAATTGAGAGCAGCTGAAAGATCAGCCCTCAAGCTTCTTCTTACGGCGCTCTTCGAGCGCCTTAAACATATCCCGCCAGCTTAAGATTCCTGCCACCTTTCCACTCGTATCCAGTACGGGTACGCACGACACGCGTTCTCGATTAAATACCTCAACCGCCGTATACACATCAGCATCCAGAGGCAGTGTGACGGGCTTACGGGTCATGATCTGGTGTACGCGCTTATTAAGGGTGGCGGTATCGCGGGTGGTTTCGGCGGCCGTGCCAATATTGGGGCTCAGGGCCTTAAGCAGGTCTCTGTCTGAGATGATGCCCATGAGTTTGCCATCTTCGATCACCAGAAGGTGGTGAAACTTCGTGTTATCGAAGATTTCTTTCACAACACTGATCGCGTCGTCCATATGAACGCTGACAACCTTAGTCGTCATCATCTTATCAATGTTCATGCAGGGCTCCCGGTTGCTTCCACCTCACCTATTAAATCTAGGTGCTGGAAACAAACCGGGCAAGTCACTTACTTATGCTTGGTCAGCTTATCGAGGTAACCCATCGCAAAAGCAGAGACTACGAAGGTGATGTGTACCAGCAGGTACCACTTAATCTTCTCGCCATCGATTTTTTCGACGTTCATAAATACCTTAAGCAGATGAATCGACGAGATCGCAACGATAGACGCAGCTACTTTGTTCTTCAGCGACGTCGCATCCAGGCTGCCCAGCCAATTCAGCTTCTCGCTGCTGTCATCGATATCCAGACGAGAGACGAAGTTCTCATAGCCAGAGAACATCACCATCACGATCAGTCCGCCGACCAGCGCCATATCAACCAGAGACAGTACCACCAGAATCATATCGACTTCAGGAGTCTCCAGAATCAGTGGTACAAGGTGGAAGATCTCCTGAAAGAACTTCACCGCCAGTAAGGCCAGAATAACGCTAAGGCCAAGATAGATAGGGGCCATAATCCAGCGTGATGCATACATCAGGCGCTCAAATAGTTTTTCCATGACATCCTCAGAGGTGTGAATTTTCGGGGCATTTTAAACCGGATGACTCGTTAATTCAGCAAGGGCAGGGCTTAGTGCGAAAGATACTGGCTCAAGGCGTCAATGAAGTTGTCATCTGTCCGCGCTACGATCAGCTTACTCAACGAAGGAGCTGTGCCTTGAAGACCTTATTAACCTTGAACCTGCTCATGATCCCAGGGATTGCTCTGGCATTTTCATCCAAACCGTCAGACCCTGAACCGCATACTCCGGAGACTGGAGTCGTATCTTTTATTGCCATTGGCGATATGGGCACCGGTGAGCAAGGGCAGTACCTGGTAGCCGCAGCAATGAAAGCAGTCTGCTCTGATTTGCCCTGTGACTTTGCCCTGGGGCTTGGCGACAATATCTATGAATCCGGTGTCGATTCGGTAGACGATATCCAGTTCGATATGAAATTCGAAGAGCCATATGCGAACCTGGACTTCCCGTTCTACATGACGCTGGGTAACCACGACAACGCCTGGATCGGTGGCGATGGCCTTGATAACACCAAAGGTGAATATCAGGTCGACTATCACTACGCCGAAGACCGCCCCAGCGACAAATGGCATATGCCAGCACGCTACTACCGCTTTACTGCTCCTTTGGCATCGGAAGCGCCGCTGGTAAGTTTCTTCTCGCTCGATTCTAACCCACTGGCGGCAGTATCCGACCCAGACCCAAAATACCGCCAGAGCAACTACTACAAAGTTCAGGAAGAGTGGATCGAGGCTGAAACAGCTGCCACAACAACGCCATGGAAAATCGCTTTCTCGCATCATCCATACATTTCTAATGGTCAACACGGCAACGCCGGTTGGTACGACGGCGTGCCAGCGTTTGGCTACGCATTTTACGATTTTGTTGGCGATAACCTCTGCGGCAAATTCGACGTCATGATCTCCGGCCACGACCATGATCTGCAGATACTTCCTCCGGTAGAACGCTGCGAAGGTATGACACAAATCGTATCGGGCGCAGGCGCGAAGCATCGTTCAATAGACGACGCGGAACGCAATGTTGCTGACTACCAGCAGGGCGATACGCTGGGGTTTATGCACCTGACCATTGAAGGTGATGAACTGACCGTTCGCGTTTATACAGTGGATGAAGTGAGTGGCGAGCATTCATTAGTAAAGACGAGTGTTATTAGTCAGTGATATGTGATTTAGGATTGCTGGAGCGGGGTAGATGAAGGCATCTTCGGCGCGTCCGGCTTAATCCAGTCACCGGCAAAAATTCTGAGACACGCAAAACAATACCCTCATGGAGGGATAAGGTTTTGCTCTACGGTCTCAGAATTTTATTGGCGACTGGCGCCGCACGAATGCCGTTCGAATCCTTCACCTACCGCGCATTTAATTCTGACTAAACTTATCACAAGCCATTATTCCGAAGTGGTTCATGGGTAACGCTCATAGGATTTAACGCAACTCATTTGAATATGCGTAGTTGCGGTAAAATTTCCCCGGCTTGCGGGAGGCCCAGGCAATAAGGAAATTCTTCGGCCTTCAGAGCAAAACCATATCCCTCCATGAGGGTATTGTTTTGCGTGCCGAAGGATTTTCGTAATTGGATGGAATGAGCCGAACGCGCCGGAAAGAGAGGATGATAAGGTGCGGTCCGACGACTCGGAACCTCTCCTTATATGGGGCCGGGGGCGTAGCCCCGAAA
>JAYNJA010000092.1:0-7598 GCA_038109705.1 Thalassolituus sp.
TCACAGCCGGGGGCGATGTTCGTCTCGGCGCGGACGTTACGTACCGCTGTACTCACGTTCTGCAGCCATTCGATGTCGGCTTCGGCGTCGGCGTCGATCAGGGCGTCCTGAGCTTCTGGGTAAGCCGCGAGCATGATGGTGTCGCCTGATTTACCCGCCAGATCTTTCACCTGATGCCAGATAGACTCTGTAATGAAAGGGATGATCGGGTGTGCCAGTCGCAGAATGGCTTCGAGTACGCGTACGAGAGTACCGCGGGTGCCGCGCTTCTCTTCTTCGGTAGCGTTTTCGTCCCACAGAACTGGCTTAGACAGCTCGAGGTACCAGTCGCAGTATTCGTTCCAGATGAATTCGTACAGCGTCTGCGCAGCCATGTCGAAGCGGTACTGGTCCATATGACGGCGTACTTCGCTTTCGGCGCGTTGCAGGCGGGAGATGATCCAGCGGTCGGCCAGTGACAGGGCAGCATCTTCTCCGTTCACGCCGCACGCGGCTTTCATGGCGTCGGTGATTTCAATCAAGCCGCCATCTGCATTCTCAACCGCTTCTTCGCCGGCTACAGACAGCATAACGTAGCGTGAGGCGTTCCACAGTTTGTTGCAGAAGTTACGGTAGCCTTCGAGGCGCTTCATATCCCAGTTGATGTCACGGCCAGTGGAGGCCATAGCCGCGAGGGTGAAGCGCAGGGCATCGGTGCCGTGTGGCGCGATGCCTTCCGGGAATTCTTTCTGAGTGCGCTTGCCGATTTTCTCAGCCAGTTGTGGCTGCATCATGTTGCCGGTGCGCTTCTCGAGCAGGTCGTCCAGTGAGATACCGTCGATCATATCCAGTGGATCAAGGACGTTACCCTTAGATTTGGACATTTTCTGGCCGACTTCATCACGGATCAAACCGGTCACGTACACGGTTTTAAACGGTACCTGAGGCTTGCCATCTTCATCTTTGCAGAAGTGCATGGTCATCATGATCATGCGCGCGACCCAGAAGAAGATGATGTCGAAACCGGTAACCAGTACGTCGGTCGGGTGGAAGTCGAGCATACGCTTGGCCACTTCCGGGTCGTCCAGGTTCGGCCAGCCCAGTGTACCGAAGGTCCACAGAGCAGAGGAGAACCAGGTGTCCAGTACGTCTTCATCCTGCGAGAGTTTTACATCGTCAGCCAGGTGGTTGGCTGCGCGTACTTCGGCTTCGTCGTGGCCAACGTAGACGTTACCTTCTTCGTCGTACCAGGCTGGGATACGGTGACCCCACCACAGCTGACGGGAGATACACCAGTCCTGAATGTCGCGCATCCAGCTGAAGTACATGTTTTCGTAGTTCTTAGGTACGAACTGAATATCGCCGTTCTCTACCGCTTCAATCGCGGGCTTCGCCAGTGTCTTGGCGTCGACGTACCATTGGTCGGTGAGCATTGGCTCGATCACTACGCCACCACGGTCGCCGTATGGCACGGTGAGGTCGTGGTCTTTGATGCAGTCGAGCAGGCCCGCCGCTTCAAAGTCAGCGACGATGGCTTTACGCGCGGCGAAGCGCTCCATGCCACGGTATTTTTCTGGGATGCTGGCTTTCACGTCTTCGTTCACGCTGCCGTCGGTGTTGAATACCTGCGGCACGTCACGCACGTCGGCGTTGAAGGTGAAGATGTTGATCATTGGCAGGCTGCAGCGCTTGCCGACTTCATAGTCGTTGAAGTCGTGCGCTGGGGTGACCTTAACGGCACCGGTGCCTTTGTCCATGTCGGCGTGTTCGTCGCCCACAATCGGAATGCGACGGTCGACTAAGGGCAGAACGATCTCTTTACCGATCAGATCTTTGTAACGTGGATCTTCCGGGTTAACGGCAACGCCGGTATCGCCCAGCATGGTTTCCGGGCGAGTCGTCGCCACAACGATGTAATCTTTAACATTACCTTCGTTGTCGGTATAGGTCAGGCCATCAGCGAGCGGGTAGCGCAGGTGCCACATGTAGCCTTTGGATTCTTTGTTTTCGACTTCGAGGTCAGAAATAGCGGTGTGCAGTTTCGGGTCCCAGTTGACCAGGCGCTTGCCGCGGTAAATCAGGCCGTCTTTGTACAGACGGATGAAGACTTCCTGAACGGCTGTATAGAAGCCATCGTCCATGGTGAAGCGTTCGGTGTCCCAGTCCACAGAGTTACCCAGGCGACGCATCTGTTTGGTGATGGTGCCACCGGAGTGTTCTTTCCATTCCCAGACTTTTTCGAGGAATTTTTCACGGCCAAGGGCATGACGGTCAGGCTGGTTTTCAGCGGCGAGTTTGCGCTCAACAACCATCTGGGTCGCAATACCGGCGTGGTCAGTACCGACTTGCCACAATGCTTTTTTACCCTGCATGCGCTTATAGCGGGTGAGGGCGTCCTGTATGGTGTGCTGGAAGGCATGACCCATGTGCAGGGAACCGGTGACGTTCGGCGGTGGGATCATGATGGAGTAACCTTCGCCGGTCAGTCCGTCCTGATAAGGCTTGAAGTAGCCTTTCTCTTCCCACTCTTTGTACCAGGTTTGTTCGATTGCGCTGGGTTGGTATGTCTTATCCATTACTCGCTGCTACTCATTTTGGATATTAGAAAAATGGGCCGCAGTATACCGGATTAGTGCACCGGTGGGCAGGGAGGAAAGAAGACTGATTTACTCAGTCTTCTTCAGACGATGAAGGGTCGATTCAGGTGTCTTCTTTGCCGTTGAGCATGTCGCGGATACGGGAGCGCAGGCGACCTTTGATCAGTGGCAGCAGTTCTTCCACCAGTTCGTCGACGATGCGCTCGCGCTGCAGCAGGCTGGTGAGAGATGCCGAAGTCTGAGACATGGTCTGGTCGATTTCGGCACGCTTGGTCGTCAGGGTGCTTTCTCCCGCGACGGGTGCTTTGGCTTCTGGCGTTTTAAACGTTGAAGTCAGTGGCGATGGCGCACTGTTTCCGTCGCGATTGATCTTATTCAGAATCTGGTTCAGCGGGCTGACACTTGAAGGCGCAGCTTCAGGCTCTGGCACTGTGACAGGCTTGATCGGGCTGACGTTGTTTGCAAGAGGTGCAGGGTTTACCAGAGGCGCAGGTGCAACAGGGCGCAGTACCGACGGCTTTTCACTGATCGGGTCATTTACTACTGGAATGTCGCCGTCGAAAAGATCTTCCAGGACCGGAATATCAGGCTCTGAGAAGGAGGACGATCCTGGATTGTCCAGAACACGCTGCAGCATCTCAAGCTCTGCTAACAGATCTTTTGGCTCTTCCTTGTTGTTCATCAGCTCATTCTCATATCGTTGTGGGTCACTGGGTATCCGCGATCTTTAAGATAGCGGAAGTGCTGGCGAGTGTAGTCCAGTACAGTGTCATTCTGAACCACTATTTCAACCAGTCGTTCGAAGCGGCTGAAAAAGGGCGGTAATTCCTGACACAGGTTAATAATGACATCGTGATGATGTCCGGGTTCCGTATGCCAGCCAATACTGACGGGGCAATCGACCGGTGCGTCTTTGGCGCTAAGCAGGGCATGCGGCACAAAAGCGTCGGCACGGAATGCCCACAGCATGTCATCAAGTGCTTTGCCTTCAGCTTCGTTGCTGACCTGCAGTAGCACGGTATGACCTTTCTGGCTGACTTGTTCTACGAGACGACAGGCAAAATGCCATTGGTCCTGTTGAGCTTGTCCGGCCAGAATATAAAAATCCGCGCGGGTCATAGAATTGCCATTCCGGTGCTTTTAATGATTGGGTTTAGTCTGTGCATTCAGAGCGACGGAACCGATGTAATAGTACGTCGATTTCGGTGTTCAGTGAATCCAGCTGACGGAGTTTTTCAACACGCTCAGGGCGTACTTTCCAGCGATGCGGTGTCATGTTCAGCAATGCTAACAGAGTATCGCCACCTTCGACTGTGGTGCGGTAGTTGATGCGTGTTTCCTCTACGCACTGAAAGCCCGCTTTCTCCATCGCTGTAACCGGCGAGTAGCCTTCGAGGCGGACTTCATCGTAAATCTCCGCACGCAGTTCATAGAGGTGGTGCTCGCCAGTAACGGCGGTGATGATGTCGCCTTCATCGGTCAGTGCGTGGTCCAGCCCTTCAGGCATCAGGGGGGTGAACAGAGTGATAATGGTATCAATGCTATGTTCTTTTAATGGTGGGCGTGCGCCACTGGCGACAAGCCAACGAATGTCTTTGCTACGGCGGCAAGCGCCTTTGACTGCCTCGCGGGAGATATCCAGCCCGGTAATATTACTGTTGCCGCTCAGATACTGATTCAGACGGTCGGTGTAATACCCTTCGCCACAGCCAATATCGAGAATCTGCCTGTTTTCAGCCGTCCCCACAAAGGCATTCAGTGCGTCAGATACTGGCTGATACGCGCCGGTATTGAGAAAGTCAGTCCGGGAGATCACCATTTCGGCGTCGTCCCCCGGATTTTTGGACTTTTTCTGATTCACCAGTAGCAGGTTGATGTACCCCTGACGGGCGGTGTCGTAGCTGTGGCGGTCAGGGCAGCGCCACTGATTACCTTCCGGCGTCAGTGGCTGCTGGCATTTAGGGCAGATTAATTCAGACAACTTTTTTTACCTGTGCATCAAGCCAGCAGTTCAACCAGCATGGCTTCGTAGATGTCTGTCAGGGTGTTGAGATCGTCTGCACTGACGTGCTCGTTGACCTGATGGATGGTCGCATTAATCGGCCCAAGTTCTACAACCTGAGCACCTGTAGGTGCGATAAAGCGGCCATCAGAAGTACCGCCTGAGGTCGACAGTTCAGTGTCGCGGCCGGTTACGTCTTTAATGGCTTTTACTGCGGCTTCGACCAGCGCACCTTTGTCGGTTAGAAACGGCTGACCGCTCAAAGCCCATTTAATGTCGTATTCGAGGCCATGCTTTTTAAGAATGGCTTCGGTGCGTTCTTTCAGAATGTCAGCGGTCAGTTCGGTAGAGAAGCGGAAGTTGAATACCACTTCACAGGTACCCGGAATGACGTTGGTAGCACCCGTACCGGCATTGATATTAGAAATCTGGAAGCTGGTGGCCGGGAAGAAATCGTTGCCGTCATCCCATTTTTCAGCGGCAAGTTCAGCCAGTGCTGGAGCGGCTATATGAACCGGGTTCTTCGCCAGGTGAGGGTAGGCAACGTGGCCTTGCTTGCCTTTTACGGTCAGAACACATCCCAGTGAGCCACGACGACCGTTCTTGATGACGTCACCTACGAGGGTGGTAGATGAAGGTTCGCCTACGACACACATGTCGATTTTTTCGTTACGGGCTTCCAGTGTTTCAACCACTTTAACTGTGCCGTTATGCGCTGGGCCTTCTTCGTCAGAGGTGATCAGATAAGCGATCGACCCTTTGTGGTCTGGGTGCTTTTCAATAAAGCGCTCTGTGGCAACGATAAACGCAGCGAGAGAACCTTTCATGTCGGCAGCGCCGCGGCCATGGAGCATGCCGTCGATGATCTTTGGCTCAAATGGAGGGTTATCCCAGTTCTCGTGTGGGCCGGTAGGTACAACATCAGTATGGCCAGCGAAGCAGACCAGCGGCTTGCTCTCGCCTTTACGGGACCAGAAGTTGTCGGTATCCCCAAAACGCAGTGGCTCGTTGGTGAAGCCGATGGCTGCGAGGCGCTCCATCATCAGTGCCTGACATCCTTCATCTTCAGGAGTCACGGAAGGGCGGGCAATAAGGTCAGCGGCCAGTTGCAGCGTTGGGGTCATGGTAATACCTGTGGTCTCGTTTCAGTTCTGGTTGAATTTTTATTATTCGTGAGAGCGTGAATCATATCACAGGCATTGGCGGAAACACGCCGGGCAGCTTGCGATGTGGCCGGTACCGCCATACCATGACTCTATATAACGTATTGGTTTAATTGGAAATTTACTTATGACCGAGAGTCTGACCCCAGAGCAGTTGAATGTGGTTCTGAAAGAAGCAGATCTGCTGAAGTCACGGGAAGAAGTCGAAGCTGCGCTGGATTCCATGGCCGCCGAGATTACTGAACGTCTGGCAGACACTATGCCGGTCATCTACGGCATTATGAATGGTGGCCTGGTCGTTGCTGGGCAGTTGCTGACGCGCCTGAACTTCCCGCTGGAGCAGGGCTATATGCACGCTACTCGTTACCGGGGTGAAGTTACTGCGCAGGCCGATCTTCAATGGACGGCTCCGCCTTCTGTACCCATGGAAGGCCGTACTGTGTTGATCGTCGACGATATCTTCGATGAAGGCTATACCTTGCAGGCCGTGATTGAAGCCTGCAAAGCTCAGGGCGCAAAAGAAGTGCTGACTGCTGTGCTGGTCGATAAGCAGCATGATCGCAAAGCGCCGGGTATGGCTGTTGATTTCAAAGGTCTGGATGTAGAAGACCGCTACGTCTTTGGCTATGGAATGGACTATCGTGGCTACTGGCGCAATGCGCCGGGTATCTATGCGGTGAAAGGCCTCTAAAACACCGCCTGCCTTTGCATTGGCACCAAGCGTCCTGTCGCCTGGTGCCATGTCTTAATACTCTGTGCGGCATCTGACTTAAGGATGAGGCACAGTCATGAACACACTTACCCAAAAACTCTCTTCTGTTTTATTTCCTGTAATCACTGGTGTCGCGCTTCTTGCGTCTGGCTGCGGCGGGGTAGATCCTGATCCGGATCCGGGAACTGATCCGGATCTGACCACAACGACTGCCTGCATGCAGGACAGCTGGACTCGCGTAAACGTCGGCTCTGGCGGTGGCAAAGTCGAGCTGACGTACGAATTTCTCGAAGATGGCACCTTTATCCAGCGCAGTTACGTCGACAATATTTCCACTTATGAATATCTGAATGGCATCGAAAATTCGGATTACGACATGGAAGTGCTGCCGGGAATATCGGTCGATCTGTTTATGTTGCTCGGGATAGTAGGGCCCTTCTATATCGAGGGCTATTTCTACACCGAAGGTCGTTGGGCTCTGGATGAAGCAACCGGAGTCGCCACGTTGAGTATGCCGCAGGACAGAGCTTTCGGGCATTCGATCTGGTCTGAGAGTGGCGCCGAGCGGGATTTTGATCGCAGTTATTCGGTGGATTCCATGGCGCTGAAAGCGACCGATCAATACGCCTACTGTACTGGCGAAAAACTTGTAGTTGGCGCGTTCCGCAAAGACGACGATAGCGACATCGCCGGACTCTGGAGTAACCTCAAAGACGATTTTTATGTCGCCAGCGATTACGTCGGAGCCTCTTACCGCCTGCGTCTTGAAGACGGCAGCCTGTATTCGCGTCGTCCGTTCCAGATGGAGCTCAATACCGACGGTTACGCCCTCGGCAGCTGTTTCTGGGATGGTGTACCGGAAGCCAATACTGAGGGTTTTAAAGCCCGTTACTTCCTGCTCGACAACCGGGCGGGTGCAAGCGTCAGCCGCTCTGATGTTGAAGTCACCGATGTCGATACGGTAACGACTTACTCAGAGATGCTGAGCGATGAATATCTGTACCGACTGATCGATGGCGGCCTTAAACGTGTAAATCTTGAGACAGCGGTAGAAACCCTGTTAGCGACTTTCGAGTCCTCGGCGCAGATTGCTCATTTTCTTAAAACAGAGACGGGGATCGTAGCCGTTGTGCAGCGTGACAGTG
>JAYNJA010000092.1:7608-10265 GCA_038109705.1 Thalassolituus sp.
CGATGACAGCAATGATGACGGCAATGATGACGGCAATGATGAGTTTGCTTCATTTGCTCTGAGCTCATCTGCATCAGCGCCGCGCCTCTACGCTTACCTGAGTGGCTTTCTGATTGAAGAAACCGGATCGGCTATGCGCCATTGGCAGTACTCGCCAGCGACTGATGCGCTTGTTTCGATTGCCGCTGGAACCACAGCCGCGGCTGCGGGGGAATCGCGCTTGCTCGTGCACGCTGGTAAAGCCTATTCGCGTCGGGCAGACACCTCAGGGCAGACCCGGTTGTGGGTATTGAACGACGTACAGAAGCAGTTTGAACCGTTAGTTACTTTGACCGATGGCCTTGAAACAATGGCGATGGTTGGTGGTGATGGCGGCATCGACTTCTATCGCCGTAGCTGGCAGGAGAATACAGCGTCTGTTGCGCACCTGAATACGGCAGATCTGACGGTCAGTTTTTATCAAAGTTGGTCGGATATCTGGGATGTTGATCCTTCTGGTGCTAACGATTCGCGCTTCTATATTACCGGTCTTAATCCTGCGGACAGCAACGACCGTCAACTGCGGGTGGTTAATGCTGTGAATGGTACAGATACCCTTATTTCCCCAGAAAGTCCGGAAATTTACGTACCGGCCTACCTGAATCACGGGCATCGTATTGTGTATGAGAGCACGCCACTGGTTTACGGCGAAGACGAAGTCATTTCACTGGTCGTCAATGGTGATAGTGCAGAGGCGCAGCGCATTCATTTCGGCAATATGAGTCAGTACCAGGCGGCGGGCCTGACCCAGTCTGCTGGCGAAAGTTCAGCATTCTATGCGCGTTACTACACCCCAGAAGGACAGCAGGTGAACACTCTGTATCTTGCTCAAAGCAGAACATCGCCTTTCACTCTATGGAGCCAGGAATACAGCTTTGGCCACGACAGCGCTGCTTTTGGTGATGACTTTATTGTCAGTGATAACCACCTTATCGCGCCTGCGCGGGATGAATACTCTGGCCGCGAGCTGCTGGTGCTGAATACGGCTGGTACTGGGTTTGATTTTATCAATCTTCATCCTGTGCCGGATGCGTCTTCAGCTGTGACGCTGGTCGGTTCGATGGGAGATCGCACGGTACTGAAAGGCTGGGACGAAACCAATAGTTGCCGTACACCTGAAGGGCGTCTCAAGTTTGAAGGTGGCTTCCTCTGGTACGAAAATGGCACCCGTGGCTTTGCTGGCACACAGTGGTTTACGCGTAGCTGACAGAACCATCAGATATAGAAGACGCCTTCGGGCGTCTTTTTTTGTCTGAAAAATATGTCCAGCAAGGCCAGTATTGTCGGCTACACTGTATAGTCAGAGGGGGCTTGTTATATGAATGTTAACTTCATCAATCCTTTCATTGAGACGATAGACAACATTCTGGCGACCATGGCATCGATGACATGTGAGCACGGAAAACCGTATCTCAAAGAGGATGCGCAGCCTCTGGGCGTGGTAACCGGAGTTATTCCTATGTCGGGGGACGCCGTCGAGGGTTCGCTCGCCATTAGTTTTAATGACACGACCATTGTCCATATCACCAGCAGCATGCTTGGAGAAGAAATCTCTGAGTTCGATGACAGCTGCCGCGACCTTACAGGTGAGTTAACCAACATGCTCTCGGGTGGCGCTCGCAAGCTCCTGTGGGAGCAGGGTTATAACTTCGAGATGGCAACCCCTCAGATGATTTCTGGCGATACGCCTGTGGTTCATAACGTCGAGGGCCCCGTGGTTGTTATTCCATTTAAAACCAAAGCCGGTTCTTTCTACATTGAGGTTGTTGTTGGTAGCCGTCTCAAGCGTGCTGAGGTTGTGGGGGGCAGCTGACTCCTGCTCTTCTCCTTTACCCGATTTTCCACCCATCTCTGGAATTACTGAGTCGCCTTAGCTTAACGAATGCATCCGGCTCTACCTCCGCTAGCGCTTTGTTTTGTCTTAATCAGACCACTTGTATCCGGCCTGTTCTTGTGTAATATGACGATTCGTCAAAAACGACGGATCGTCAAAAATGGTTATATTGCAGACAGTTATTTCCGGGCTACGTCAGGCTCTCGATCACTGGAATTTCCAGTGTCCACTGCGGCACAGGCAGCTTGCTGGCTGTCCTCAGGGGATGTTCATGGAAATGGACGACACTGCTACTGGTTCAGACATGGCCGTAGGTATTGGTTCTGGGGCAGATAAAGCCGGGGACGTCGGCCGCCCCGTGCGCAGTCCCCGACAGGAAGAAAAGTGGCGCAAGCGCGAAGAACAGCTCCTGGATCAGGTTCAGCAGATTATTGATGACGTAGGCTTCGCTCAGTTCAATATGGACGGCCTGGTTCGAGTCAGCGATGTCTCCAAAGGGACTGTTTACAATCATTTCTCAAGTAAGGAAGACTGCCTGGCCGCTCTGTGTTGCCGCGGCATGACAGAGCTGAAAGATATGTTTCTGCGTGCGCAGGCATTTGATGGAACTCCCCGGGAAAAAGCGTTGGCAATACACTATGCCTATCGACTTCATCTGAAACTTCACCCTGCGATGTCGATGGCGCTCGTCACTGCTCGAACAGCAGCCTTCGCAGAAAAAACCTCGCCGCAGCGTTCAGCCATCATGCGTCACAATGATGAAACCCTTTTTGGCATAGCTTAT
>JAYNJA010000093.1:0-1858 GCA_038109705.1 Thalassolituus sp.
GTTTTGAGATATAACGATAAATATTCCCTTCGTTCACCGCTTTAATCGCGGAGTCGAGGTCTGAATATCCAGTCAGCAGTACCCGGATCATCTCAGGATACGTTTCAAAACAGGTTTTCAGCAGTTCAGCACCCGACATCCCGGGCATACGCATATCCGAGATAATCATGTCGAATGATTCTGTTTTCAGAATCTCCAGCGCCTCAGCCCCGCCATTAGCGAGAGTGACATTGTGATGGCGGAAAAACAGTCGTTTCAGAGCCTGCAGTACTCCGGGCTCATCGTCCACCAGCAACAGGTGCCCGCTTTTCTCATTCGTTGCCGTATCAGGCATGGTTGTCTTCTCCCTGTCGTATCGGAAGCTTCAGGGTGAAACAGGTTCCGGCGCCTTCTTCTGACTCCAGCTCAATGCATCCACCGTGTTCTCTTATTAATTTGTAGCACAAAGCCAGCCCTATGCCGGTTCCCTCTCCTTCTGCACGAGTAGTGAAGAATGGATCAAATGCCCGCTGTCGGACATACTCGGGCATTCCACAGCCGCTGTCGCTTATATGTATCAGCAACTGATTCCCCTCATGCTTCTCACTCAGACTGATGGTTCCAGGCTCCCCCCGCAGGGCGTGGCAAGCGTTCATCAGCATGTGCATCACCACCTGTGCAATCTGTCCGGGATGACAAAGCATCGGCGCCAGCGGCAGCAGACTGACGTCCAGCTTCGCGCCCTCTGGTAACTGCCGGCGCACCTGATTGATGGTCTGTTCTAATTCGCTGTTGATATCGGCAACACTGTGAGCACTGACTGTGCGGTTACTGAGTACCCGCATGGCATCAACAATATTCTCAATGCGCTGAATACCTTCCAGGCAATCGTTGATTCTTACCGGCGCACTTTCGCAGACATTCGCGACATCCAGGCGCTGGTATGCCGACAGCGCAATCTGGTAGAACGGCTCCTTGATATCAAGATGATCTGACGCAGCATCCAGCGCCGCGATAAATTCATTCAGCGCCTCAACATCTTCCCGAAGACCATTCAGGTTGCTGTCGATATAGGACACTGGCGCATTGATCTCTTCGGCGATACCACCAGCAACTTCATCCATTGTGATCAGTCGCTCTTCAAGCCGGGTATTGACCACTTCCTGTGCGTCGCTTCGCCGAAAAATGTAGCGAACTGACAACGCAATCACGATTCCTGAAGCAATAACCAGTAACGCTACTTCAGCCGGCGAAATGGTTTCCATCGCTGCTGCTGTAACGTAACTGACCGCTCCTGCCAGGACGGTCACAATGATCAGGGGAACATACTGAAAGACCAGCACTTCACCCTCCACATTAATGGCCTTTCTTCAGTTAAGCAGGTTTTTGGTTGAATGGGACATTGTTGGCAATTTACTGACTGTCTGATCAGACACTCAATAGCCGCACAGGAGCTAATCAATTTCCGCACAATAATCTGCAGAAACAAAAACAGCCGCATGAGCGGCTGTTCTGGAGATTGCAATCTGGGATAAAGCTGAGATCAGGCTGGGAAGTGACGTCTCACTGCGGCCAGTATACTGGCCTCATCAATACCGGCGTCCAGCATCTGATGCGCAGGTGAGTCGTGTTCAATGTAGCGGTCAGGTATACCCAGTAGTTCAACCTTCGCATTCAGACCACGACTGGCCATAAACTCGAGTACAGCAGAACCGGCTCCGCCCATACGGGCATTCTCTTCAACTGTAATCAGCAGGTCGTTTTCCTCTGACAGGCGTTCGATAAGCTCTTCGTCGATTGGCTTCACAAAACGCATGTCTGCAACCGTCGCATCGACCACTTCCCCGGCGCGCAGTGCCGCAGCCAGAGGTGAACCAAA
>JAYNJA010000093.1:1868-8412 GCA_038109705.1 Thalassolituus sp.
GTTTTGCCTTGTCTGATGTAGTTGCTTCACGACGAATGACGCCTTTACCCATTGGCAGTAATTCCAACGTCGCATCAATCGGAGCACCAGTGCCTGAGCCTCGCGGGTAACGTACCGCTGCCGGGCCTTTGTGGTGATAACCGGTATTCAACATCTGGCGACATTCGTTTTCATCCGATGGCGTCATGATGACGATGTTCGGAATACAGCGCATATAGCTGATGTCATAAGCACCGTGATGCGTTGGGCCGTCTTCACCCACCAGCCCTGCACGGTCAATAGCGAATAACACATCCAGATCCTGCAGAGTCACATCGTGAATCAGCTGGTCGTAAGCGCGCTGCAGAAAAGTCGAGTAAATCGCGACGACGGGTTTTACCTGCTCACAGGCCATGCCTGCGGCCAGAGTCACTGCATGCTGCTCGGCGATCGCCACATCGAAATAACGATCCGGGAATTCCTGAGAGAAGCGCACCATGTCGGAGCCTTCGCGCATCGCCGGTGTAATACCCACTAAGCGCTCATCTTCAGCAGCAACATCGCATAACCAGCGGCCAAATACATTGGAATACGTTGGCTTTTTCACACCGGATGAAGCCGACGTGACGGGTTTCATTGCGTGATAGCGAATCGGCTCTTCTTCGGCAGGCTTAAAGCCTTTGCCTTTCTGCGTGACGATATGCAGGAAACGCGGACCGTTCAGCTTTTTCATGTTTTCGAGGGTGGTCAGCAACTCGTTCAGGTCGTGACCATCCACCGGGCCGTAGTAGTTAAAGCCCAGTTCTTCGAACAGGGTGCCCGGAGCCACCATGCCCTTCATATGTTCTTCAGTGCGCTTGGCGAATTCCCATGCGGCCGGGATTTTCTCCAACACTTTTTTGCTGCCTTCACGCATCGCAGAATACGTCTGGCTCGACCAGATGCGCGTGAAGTATTTGTTCAGTGCACCAACGTTGTTGGAGATCGACATATCGTTGTCGTTGAGAATCACCAGCATGTTGGCTTTCTCATGGCCAGCATGGTTCAGTGCTTCAAAAGCCATACCTGCACTCATGGCTCCGTCGCCAATAATGGCTACGCTCTGACGCACGATTCCGCGCTGGCGGAAGGCCAGGGCCATACCGAGAGCGGCACTGATAGATGTACTGGAATGCCCGACACCGAAAGTATCGTATTCACTCTCACTACGCAGAGGGAATGCCGCAGGGCCATCCACAGAACGGATCGCCGGCATTTCTTCACGACGGCCAGTCAGAATTTTATGTGGATACGCCTGATGACCTACATCCCAGACGAGTTTGTCGTCCGGCGTATCAAAGATGGCATGCAGAGCAACGGTCAGCTCGATCACACCCAGGCCAGCACCAAAATGCCCACCTGATTTCCCCACGCTATAAAGCAGGTACTCACGCAGTTCCCGGCACAGCATCTGCAGCTGTGGGACAGACATACCCTTCATGTCGGCCGGTGAATTCACCGTATCCAGCAGCGGGGTTTCTGGTCTGTGGTTTGGGATTTCAGTAAACATGAGTGGGAAGTACTTCCGGTCTGCAGTCTGTAGCGCCAGAAACTCCGGCGCGATAAAGGGGTGCATTCTACCGGCTGAGGCAGGTAATGAGTAGTCAAAAGCCGGTCTGACAGATAAGAATTCCGATTTCAGCGGCAGGATTAAGGAGCGTTTTAATGATCGCGCTGAATGATATAACGTGCGAGTGCTTCGAGAGTGCTGGTATCACCAGGCAACACCTGCAGGGCCTCGATGGCCTCTTCAACCAGCATAGCAGCACGTTGGCGCGCACCTTCCAGACCAAGAAGCGCAGGATAGGTCGGCTTGTTCAGAGCGACATCAGCACCCTGTTGCTTGCCTAATGTCGCGGTATCACCTTCGATATCGAGAATGTCATCCTGCACCTGAAAGGCCAGACCAACAGCCCGGGCATAGGTGTCCAGCGCCGCGCAGATCTCTGCGGCAGGTTGCTCCTCAGCACAGACGGCTCCCATCTGCACCGCGGCACAGATCAGAGCACCCGTTTTATGGCTATGCATATATTCGAGTTGCTCGACCGTCATCGTTTTACCCACATGGTGGGTATCAATTGCCTGGCCGCCCACCATGCCCGCAGCACCTGCGGCACGGCCAAGAATGCGGATCAGACGGAGACGCTGAGCGTCGTTCAGTTCTGGGGCTTCAGTAAGAATTTCGTACGCGCCATTAAGGAGTGCATCACCAGCCAGAATCGCCGCCGCTTCGTCAAAAGCGATATGGCAGGTTGGCTTGCCACGACGAAGATCGTCGTCGTCCATCGCAGGCAGATCATCGTGCACAAGGCTATAGCTGTGGATCATCTCTAACGCCACCGCAGCGGTATCCGCTTTTTCATGCGCTGCGTTTAACGCATCCATGGTGGCGTACACCAGAAACGGGCGCAGGCGCTTACCGCCGTTCATGATGCCGTAATGCATCGCTTCAGCCAGGCGAGGATCAATAACGGCGAGCGAGGTCAGTTTTTCTTCGGTCAGGCGGGCAATTCGCTCCTGCACGGGCTGCAGATTCATTCGCCCTGCTCTCCGTTCATCCCACCCTGAGGGAAAGGATGTGCTTCGCTCTGGCCGTCGCGCTCCAACAGCATCTGTACGCGCTGTTCAGCCGCAGTGAGTGCCTGCTGGCACTGGCGGGTCAGGCCGATACCTTTCTCAAAGGCCGCCAGGCTGTCTTCCAGGCTGAGTTCACCCGTCTCCATCTGGTTTACCAGAGTTTCCAACTCTGCCAGTGCAGATTCGAATCCGAACGATGATTTTTTAGCGGCCATAGTTACTCCCAAGCAATGGGCGCAACACTACCCGCAAGGCCTCAGATGGTCAATGTCTGGCCCTGTTTTGCGTGGCAGTGCAGCTTTTTTACAACTCACACAGGAAGAACCGGAGGAAGCGTCTAAACTCTGTTACATAAGCGACATCTTGATAAGAAGGAGTGGGTGTGGATCTCGCGTCATTAGTCGGCGTTGTCGGCGCCTTTGGTATTGTTATTTTCGCCATGATTCTAGGTGGCGACATATCTATGTTTGTGAACGTCCCGTCACTATTGATCGTTATCGTCGGCAGTATCTTTGCGGTGATGATGAAGTTCGAACTCGGTCAGTTTCTGGCCGCTGGCAAAGTTGCAGGTAAAGCGTTTGCATTCAAGTTGATCAAACCCGAAGCCCTGATCGGTGAAATTGTCGAGCTTGCAGGACTTGCCCGTAAAGGGGGGCTGCTATCACTTGAGGGGAAAGAGGTCAGTGACGAATTCCTCGGCAAAGGAATTCAACTACTCGTCGATGGTCATGATCCGGAGGTAGTAAAAACGCTACTCAGCAAAGAAATGAAACTGGCCAGTGCCCGCCACGACGTCGGCATCACCATTTTCAAAAACATGGGCGACGTAGCGCCGGCGATGGGCATGATCGGTACGTTGATTGGTCTGGTGGCAATGCTTGCAAACATGTCGGACCCGAAAGCGATTGGGCCGGCAATGGCGGTAGCACTGCTGACCACCCTTTACGGAGCCATGATGGCGACCATGTTAACCCTGCCAATGGCAGATAAACTGGCACTCCGTAAAGACGAAGAAGATCGACTCAAGTCGATGATCATAGATGCCCTGCTGGCCATACAGAACGGCCAGAACCCACGGGTTATTGAATCCATGTTGCAAGCCTATATCCAGGAAGGCAAACGAGTAGCATCAGGCGAGTAAGAAGTTATGGCTGACGAAGAAGAAGAATGTCCACCCTGTCCCGATGGGATACCCGGATGGGTAATGACCTTCGCGGACCTGATGTCACTGCTGATGTGCTTCTTTGTACTCCTGCTGTCTTTCTCAGACATGGATGCGCAGAAGTTCAAGCGCCTTGCCGGTGAGTTACGCAACGCTTTCGGTGTACAGACGCTGGTAAGTACCAGTGATCCCCCGAAAGGCACGAGCGTCATTGCCCGGCATTTCAGCCCGTCGATACCCGAACCAACGCCGATTAATGAAATACGGCAAAAGACGAGCGACATAACAAAAAGCTCGCTGGAGGTTCTGTGTCAGGACGAAGTGACCCAGCAGGAAACCCGACAGGGCGAACAGGGAAAGCAGTCACGGGAAATCGTGATTCCAAAAGAAGATATCGAGAATCGCAAAAGTGAAGAACAGGCGATGGAAATTGCCGCCAAGCTCGAGAGTGAAATAGCTCAGGGCCAGGTGGAAATCGAAACCGTGGGCAAGAAGATCATTATCCGTATCCAGCAGCGCGGTGCATTCCGCTCAGGGTCTGATTACATCGAAGATCGCTTCTTACCTGTGATCGATAAGATCCGTGAAATCCTGGTGGATATTCCCGGCAAGATTTCCGTGGAAGGTCACACGGACGATATTCCAGTAAACGGTGGACCGTTCCGCTCTAACTGGGGCTTATCAACGGCGAGAGCGGTGGCCTTTGCTCAGGAACTGTTTATCGCACCCGAAATGGATGCGGACCGTTTTCAGGTGGTTGGCCATGCGGATAAAAGACCCTTGGTGCCGAACATTGATGACGAGAGCCGGGCACGTAACCGCCGCGTCGAAATTGTGATTCTGAAAACACACGAATACGACGATGACGATAAGCCGGATATTGTTCCGAGCCAGGACGCGATAGACAACGCCCTGAATGCAAGACCAGAGGACTTTGAGTTAAACCCAAATGAAATATTCTGACCGGGAGAACCCCATGGAAGAACGCCGACGTTACTTCAGACTGGACGACGAGGTGATACTCGACTTTGAGGCCATCTCACACGATGAAGCACGCCATTGGAAGGAACGCCAGCAGGATCATCGTAATGAACTTGCAGAGCTTGATCGAGATATTGCCGGGTTACTGCATCAGATGCAGGCGCAGAATCCGGTCGTCGCGCAACTTTTTGATCTGTTTAACCGCAAGATCAACCTGGTGAACTCACCACTGAAGAGCTCGGAAAAAAGCGAACATACGGCAACCGAGGTTCGCACCCGCGTTAACCTCAGTGCCTGCGGTATGGCGTTTCATACCCGTGAACCTCTCAGTGAAAACGATAACCTGCGCCTGCAGATGCAGCTAAAGCCATCGAATGTGCCTGTGACCTTAATGGGAACGGTGGTTGGAATAGAGAACACTGGCGACGCAAACTCACCATATCTGGTGCGAATCAACTTCGAAGGTCTGCGCGAAGCAGAGCAGGAAATTCTGATTCATCACCTGTTTCAGCTGCAGTCCCGGCAACTGAAAATGATCAGCAACGCTGACAACGACGAGAGCTGATAGCTATCCTGGTTCACAACCTCTGGTATCATGCGGCTATCTGATTAAAGGAGTCGCGTGATGTCGGGCCCACGCATTTATACCCCACATTCTCTGAATATTAACGCCACCATCGAACTCGATGATCAGGCAGTAACACATCTGGTTCGGGTGCTGCGCATGCAGGACGGCGACGCATTCCGCTTATTCAATGGCGATGGCAACGAGTATCAGGCGACTCTCCAGGTTCTGAGTAAGAAATCGGCTCAGGGGACTGCAACCCAAGTACTTCGTACCGATTCTCCTATGCCATTAGCACTGCATCTGGGTCAGGTGATGTCGAAGGGTGACCGCATGGACTTCACTATTCAGAAAGCAACCGAACTAGGCATCAGCGAAATTACTCCACTGACCAGCGAGCGTTGCGATGTGCGCCTGAAAGGCGATCGTATGGAAAAGAAACTGGAGCATTGGCAGCGAGTGGCTATTTCCGCCTGCGAGCAAAGTGGCCGCAATAGCGTACCTGTGATTCACGAGCCCCAGAGTCTTGAGCAGTGGTGCCGAACTACCGAGGCGGATAAGAAACTGCTACTTCACCCACACAACCAGAAACCTTTAGAGAGCGCTGTTGCACCTGCAGCAGTTGCTCTGTTGGTCGGCCCGGAAGGTGGTTTCAGCGATCTGGAAGTCGAGCTGTGCCAGCAGCAGGGTTTTGACGGTCTGCTACTTGGGCCACGTATTCTGCGCACAGAAACGGCGGCGCTGACAGCACTGAGCGTTCTTCAGTATGTCTGGGGCGATTTCTGACTCTTAGCAGAGTCTGGATGATATCAGCTTAATCAGCAGAGACGCTCAACGGACGTCTGAGCTGGCGATCCGGATGCCCTTCCAGTCCCAGAACGAAGACAGAAAATATACGCCGATAAATAGCGTTGCCCACCATTCGATAATGCGTTTGCCGTGACTCATTTCAATGCCCACAGTCACACCCGCAAACGCAATAAACATGATCCAGAGTACGGCCATCACACCTGTTTTTACCGCAAAGCTCGGCACTGACAAGCCGTTTTTCCGCGCTTTAAAGGTCAATACATAAGCGATCGTCAGGGCAATTAACATGCCCTGAAAAAAGAGGTTCGCGCCACGCACATGCACCCCCCAACGGGTGTCTGCCTTTTCTGGCAACAGCACCGCTGTTCCTGCCAACAAACCTACGGCTGCCAGCACACCAAAAAACTGCATAAAACCCAGTGCAATCCGAC
>JAYNJA010000093.1:8422-10187 GCA_038109705.1 Thalassolituus sp.
GATCACAAAGAAGGCACAGGCTGCGATCATACCGCCACGGAAAATAAACCCGGCATCGCCCTTCATCCCCGTATGAGTAATGTCCGTGCAGCCATCAATAAATGGATTACAGAGCACTGCAGTACCGTCGGTGGTTCCAACCCAGTAAGTCACGGCGATGGTGCCCATAGACAACACGAACGACGCCAGCGCGATAAATTGACCGAATGACACAGAACCTCCCGAGTGGCCTTATTTTTAAGCCCGATAAAATGCAGCGAAAATGTGGCGACATAATATCAATCAATCCCAGCCGGTAGAACGTTTATCACCAGAGATTCAGAGGCAACCGCAAGACTGATGGTAAGAGCAGGTGGCGAGGGCCGTGCAACCCAGACAATTACTCATAACGCAACACCGCAGGTTACTGACACTGCAATGTCGTAGATATGCTCAAATCCGGTTACACTTTTAGCCATAAACCAGATTGAGAAACAGCGAACGCTCCATGGCCAAAAAGAAAACCGCCTACGTCTGCACCGAGTGCGGCGCCGACCACAGCAAATGGCAGGGGCAATGCTCCGGCTGTAACCAGTGGAATACGCTGCAGGAGTTCGTTGTGGCTTCGGCGAAGACGGCAACGCGGGATACCCGTTTTTCCGGTTACGCAGGCGATGCTGGTCAGAACGGCCTGGTGAAACTCGCGGATGTTGATCTGGCCGAGCTGCCGCGTTTCTCGTCTGGCATGCAGGAATTCGATCGGGTGTTAGGTGGTGGTATGGTGCCGGGCTCAGCCATTCTTATTGGCGGACACCCGGGCGCTGGTAAGTCGACGCTGCTGTTGCAGACACTTTGCCACCTCGCCTCCCAGATGCCAGCGATCTACGTTACGGGTGAAGAAAGCCTTCAGCAGGTCGCGCTGCGTGCAAACCGCCTTGGCTTGCCAACAGATCAGCTACAGATGCTGAGCGAAACCAACGTTGAGCGCCTGACTCAAACCCTGCAGCAGCATAATCCTAAAATCGTCGTTATCGATTCGATTCAGGTCATGCACATGGACGGTATTGAGTCAGCCCCAGGCAGTGTATCGCAGGTACGTGAGAGCGCCGCTTACCTGACTCGTTTTGCGAAACAGACCGGCACCGTTCTCTTACTGGTTGGTCACGTCACCAAAGACGGTACGCTTGCCGGCCCGAAAGTCCTCGAACATATGATCGACTGCTCTATCATGCTGGAAGGCTCCGGTGACAGCCGTTACCGGGTACTCCGCGGCATTAAAAACCGCTTCGGTGCGATTAACGAGTTAGGCGTGTTTGCCATGCTTGATCGCGGCTTAATCGAGGTGAAAAACCCAAGTTCGATCTTTTTAAGCCGCAGTGACGAACCAGCCGCTGGCAGTGTCGTTATGGTGATCTGGGAGTGCACCCGACCACTACTGGTCGAAATCCAGGCACTTGTAGATGATAGCCACTTCGGCCACCCGAAACGCGTTGCTGTTGGTTTAGATCAGAACCGACTGAACCTGCTACTGGCAGCTCTGCATCGTCACGGCGGTATTCATCTTGGTGATCAGGATGTGTATATCAATGTCGTTGGCGGCGTAAAGGTCAACGAAACCGGCGCAGACCTGGCGCTGTTATTGGCTGCCCTTTCAAGCTTCCGTAACCAACCGCTGGAGCAGGGTTTGATCGTGTTTGGAGAGGTGGGTCTGTCTGGTGAGATTCGCCCGGTTCCATCAGGGCAGGAACGAATCAAAGAAGCCTCAAAGCACGGTTTTACCCGAGCG
>JAYNJA010000094.1:0-3948 GCA_038109705.1 Thalassolituus sp.
ATACGACCCCAAGCGTTATGCTTGATTTCTGAAGTATGCTGATCACCCTCAGACTAGCGAGTACCGACAGAGCACAAGAGTTTATGGCGAGCCGGGACAGCCTGAGGCCCCGGCTGCAATCGGCTTTTATTTCTCTCGCTCAATATGCAAATCAGGGCAAAGCCATTCTTGAGGTGAAGCACAATATTCACGGTTGGCTTAAGGTCTGCGATCGCGAGCACAGATACCCAATTATTCAGAACCCACTACTATTGGATTTTACTCACCTCTGGCAGGCCATTGAGTACACGCTGGCGGAAGGGGATAGTTGGCCAACGGAAGCCGATAAACAACGAATGAAGCTTGAACGTCAGGTGAAACAACGCGCTGAAGAAGCCGAGATACGACGGCGTTGTTTTAAACTGATCAAATAAAAAGCCGGCGATATACGCCGGCTTTTTTATAAGGTCAGAATATTGAATATTACTGACGCTTACCTTCAACATGCAGTTCGATCTCAACGTGGGTAGAAGCAGGACCCAGGTTGTAGTCGATACCGTAATCGCTCAGTTTCAGCGTGGTTGAGCCTGTGAAGCCAGCGCGGTAGCCGCCCCATGGATCATCACCTTCACCAATGCGGGTAACCGGAAAGGTAATGCTCTTGGTTACACCGTGCAGGGTGAAGTCACCAGTGATTTCGCCTTTGCCTTCACCGGTGGACTTGAAGCCAGTGCTCTTAAAGGTCGCTGTTGGATATTTTTTAACGTCGAGGAAGTCAGCACTCTTCAGGTGCTTATCGCGCTCGGCGTGGTTTGAGTCGATGCTGGTGGTATCAATAGTCACTTCGATCGAAGACTTAGCCGGTGCAGCTTTGTCGTATTCGAATGAACCGTCAAAGTCGTTAAAACGGCCAGTCAGCCAGCTGTAACCCAGGTGTTGAATTTTGAAGTTCACAGAGGCGTGTGCGCCTTCGTTGTCGATGTCGTACGTTGCAGCCTGAGTCAGTGGCGACAGCAGAGCAGCGGCAGATACAGCAGTTGCGATCAGCAGTTTTTTCATGGGATTTCTCCTTGGTTTTTTCAGTAATTCAGTTCATTCGCCCGGTTTGACCATGCGCTTAAGCGTGGCATCCCGGTTGATAAAGTGATGCTTCAGGGCAGCGAGAGCATGGACGGATACTAATGCCATCAGCCCCCATGCCAGCCATTCGTGGATCTCTCCAGCAATGTCTTCCTGGTTATCGCCGGTCAGCGTGGCGGGTACAGTGAACAGGCCAAATACTTCAATCCCGTGGCCTTCCGCGGTGGAGATCAGATAACCACTGAAGAAGAGTGCCGCCATGACCAGATACAGAGCCATATGGGCACCGTGTGCTGCCAGGTTTTCGATGGCTTTGTCAGAAAGGTCTTTCGGTTTGGTGTTGATGACCCGCCAGACAAATCTCAGAAGAATCACAAAGGCGAGAGTCAGTCCGGCAGATTTGTGCAGATCAAGGGAGCCTTTGTACCAGGCGTCGTAATACGTCAGCTCTACCATGTACAGGCCCAACCCGAACATACCGAAGATCGCCAGTGCGCTCAGCCAGTGAAGCAGAATGCTGATCAGACCGTAGCCATCTTGTGTATTTTGCAGACGCATATCGTCATCCCCGAAAATTTATATATCCACAGTAGCGGGTATCAGTTGTTTGCAAAAGCTACACTGGCGGACAATAGTTGTGCAAAAATGCACAGAACTAAAAATGAGTTACTTCAAAGTGAGTAAGTGAAATGGACCGGGATATCCGCTGGGATGATCTGCGTATTGCCTTTCAGGTGGCGCATCAGGGCAGTCTGAGTCGGGCAGGTGAAGCGCTGGGGATTAACCACAGTACGGCACTCAGAGCGGTTAACCGGCTGGAAGCTGCGCTAGGGACCCGGCTGTTTATTCGCCATCAGCGTGGTTATCAGCTGACTGACAGTGGTCGTATGTTGGCAGACAGGATGCGCCCTGTTGCTGCTGAGGTGCAGCGTTTGTGTAATACATTATCCACAGTTGAATCTGCGCCGACCGGAACATTGCGTATTTCTACCGTGACAGATTTTTCGTCTTTCTTCGCGCCGCTACTCCATGATTTCCGTCGGGAGTATCCACAGATCCGGGTGCAGATTCTGGCGTCGGATGACATCCTATCGCTGGCTGAAGGGGAAGTGCATGTGTCGGTACGTATTGGCAGCGAGCCCAAAGAACCAGACCTTATAGCCCGTAGATTAATGCCCGTCGCCCTGCACTTTTATGCATCGCGCGAGTACATAGACCAATACGGTGAGCCGAGAAGTCAGGCGGATTTTAAGCGTCACCAGTGGGTATTGCCTACCGGTGATAAAACCCGGATTCCAGCCATTCAGCAGTTAATTGAAGAGATTGATCCCGCCCAGGTTGCCTTCCAGAGCAACAGCTTTAACGATATCGAATCGGCTGTCAGGGCCGGAATGGGCATCGGCCCCATGAGTGCCGTCAGTCTTAATAACCGCAATAGCGATAATCTGGTCCGCTTGGAGCTGGGATTACCGCATGAGCCGTCACAGATGTGGTTTGTGTATCACAAAGACATGCGTCAAAGCGCCCGTGTCCGGGCGTTGCAGGATTTTCTGCTAAAGCGCATTGGTAACGATTGAATTACCTTACTGAAGCTCGCCACGGAGAAAACGTCCCGGAGAGCGCCACAGGTGCATAAAGGTCGGGAGTAACAGCAGGGCTCTGGCGAGCAGGAACAGGTGGAAGCTGAGCCACAGACTGTGGTGTGGCTCCAGTGGAATAGCTATTGCAAAGGACTCAGGCGCAAAAGTCTCCGTCGCAAAGGGCAATGCTGCCAGCGGAGCAAATACGAAAAACGCTGCAAACAGCATGGAATTGCGCATGGCTCGGCTGGCATGGGCACCGATCATTACGCCATCAAGCCAATAGCTGGCGACGCCGGTTAATGGCAGTAGCCATAGCCAGACCTGCATTTCTTGCAGCAAGGGTAGTACGTCTGGGTTGTCGGTCAGCAGCCGGAATATCAGGTCGCCAGCGGTGATCAGAGAGAGCGCAAGCAACAGAGCCACTCCCAGACTGTTCACTCCAGTCAGAAGCAGAATACGCCTTAATGCCTGGTGTATACCGGCACCGATGTAGCGCCCAGTCAGGCTTTCTGCCGCATGGGCAAAGCCATCCAGTGCGTTGGATATTAATAACAGCAGGCTGATAAACACTGCGTTTGCAGCGAGTAGCTCAGTGCTCATATGGGCACCGAGTGCCGTGAAGCAGGCAAATACAGAAAGCAGACACAAAGTGCGGATAAATAAATCGCTGTTTATACCCAGCATCACTTTCATTACAGCACGGTCTGGTCGAGGCAGAGTGAGCGTTAGCCCGCGCCGGAAAGCCGCCCACAATCCTAATGACAGCGCAGCGCTGTCGGCGAGTAAGGTACCCAGGGCAACGCCTTCGGCAGCCATATGAAAATGCCAAACAAAGAGATAATCGAGCCCGGCGTTAAAGACATTGGCGGTAATCAACATCAGCATCGGGATACGGGTTTCCCCACGGCCAATAAACCAACCGATGAGACAGTATTGCAGTAACGTAAGGGGAATACCCCAGAAGCGTATATGCAGATAATCCGCCGCCATCTGCTGCACGGCCACATCGCTACCGTATAGTGGAAGTAGCAGGGGCGTAAGAGTGAGTGCCAGCGTGACGGAAAGCAGGGTGACAGGAAGAACCAACCAGACCGACTGCTGAAGAATACGCAGGGTCGCATTATTTCCGGCGCGCCCCAGCTCCTGAGAGGTCAGAGCGGTTGTACCCATGCGCAGAAACCCAAAACTCCACAGCAGTAGGGTAAATAGTTGAGCGCCAATCGCTACGGCAGCTAACGGCGTAACATCGTCCAGATGCCCAAGAATGGCCGTGTCCGTCAGGCCCAGTAATGGAACTGTGATATTA
>JAYNJA010000094.1:3958-10151 GCA_038109705.1 Thalassolituus sp.
CTGATTTGCCACAGGGAGGTCAGAGCGGTGAGCTGTTACACTGTCGGCAGACATAGAATTTCCGTCGTTTCCAAAACCGTCATTTCCAAAAACCGTCACTTCCAAAAACAGAGCTTCCGGGGTTATCTAACGTATGTCAGACACGGGTTTCACAGGGCTGAAAGGCACCATTGTACTGGGTTTATTACTGGTTTTATTGTTGCTTGCAGCTTTTCTGGCCGGAGTGAAAATGGCACCACCCGGACCTGCGCAGTTATTGCAGCAAACCGATGGTGTGGAGCTATTTGATGGTGGTGGTGTTCCTGAGCTGGCCTTCGTCGATGAGCACGGTCAGGCAACATCGACCATGGAGCTTGAAGGTCGCTGGACGCTGATGTTTTTCGGCTATACCTACTGCCCGGACATTTGCCCGACGACGCTGATGAATCTGAACCGCCTCTGGAAAACCCTGACGCCAGAACAGCAGGCACAGCTACAGGTGGTATTGGTCAGCGTGGACCCTGAGCGGGATCTGCCGCAAAACATGTCGCAGTACATGGATTACTTTAACCGCGACTTTATGGCCTTTACCGGGAATGTCGATAGCATGCGCCAGCTGGCAGCCCGGCTGAATGCATTCTATGCGAAGGTAGCAAGGGATGATGGTGGCTACCTGATGGACCACAGTGCCAACATAGTATTGCTCGACCCGGCGCTGAACTATCGTGGTTACATTGAGCCGGAGCACACAGCAAAGCGCATGCGCCCGCTGGTACAGGCGCTGCTTGAACTGGATTAAAGTAAATTGATCGGCTTAAGCAGTCCGGCGGGCCGTCAGGCTGAGAATAAACAACAGCATGGCAGAGACCACAATGCTTGGTCCCGCCGGGGTATCCCAATGGAAGGATGCCCACATGCCCATTAATACCGATAGCACGCCGATAATTACCGCAAACAAAGCCATCTGACGTGGCCCGCGGCTCAGTGCATGAGCGGTTGCTGGTGGAATAATCAGCAAAGCACTGATCAGCAGAATCCCAACCACCTTCATTGCCAGCGCCACCGTCAGGGCCAGCAACAGAATTAATGTCAGTTCAATCCAGACTACCGGCCGCCCTTCGATACGTGCCAGTGACGGGCTGATGGTGACGGCCAGCAGGCTGTCCCAGAAAAAAGTCAGTACCGCCAGTGTCAGTAAGGTTGATACTAATAGCCACTGTACGTGATCAGGGCCGATCGCCAGCAGATCGCCGAACAGATAACCCATCAGATCGACCCGGACGCCATCGGCCAGACTGAGCGCGACGAGACCTACCGCGAGTGTTCCGTGGGAGACAATCCCTAACAGAGTATCTGCGGACAGGCGGGTCGCGAATTGCAGCGGTAGCAGCAGAATCGCAAGGCCAACAGAGCCCGTAACCAGTGCAAGTGTTGGATCAAGATCGGTGAGCACACCCAGAGTAATGCCCAGCAATGCACCGTGGGCCAGGGTGTCTCCAAAAAATGCCATACGTCGCCAGACGACGAAGCTGCCCAGCGGGCCTGCACTCACGGCGAGAAGAACACCCGCCATCAATGGCATCAACCACCAGGTATCGAGCGATTCAGTCATGGTGGTGCTCCTGGTTCTGGCTATTCGAATGCTCCTGTGAGTGCTCGTGACTGCAATGCTCGCCGTGGTTACCACTACAGTGTTCGTGATCGTGGTGGTGCGTGTAATAGGCGATCGGGCTATCGAGACGTCGGCCAAACAGCTCAAGGTAAGCCGGATCGGCAGAGACCGCCTCAGGGTGGCCAGAACAGCAGACGTGGCCATTCAGACAGATCACTTCGTCGGTGGCTGACATTACAAGATGGAGATCGTGAGAGATCATCAGCACGCCACAGCCCAGTTCATCGCGCAGTTGCGGAATCAGTTGATACAGCTCCAGCTGCCCCTGAACATCGACGCCCTGAACCGGTTCATCAAGTACTAATAAATCAGGGCGTATCAGCAGAGCTCGTGCAAGCAGCACCCGTTGCCATTCACCGCCCGATAAATTGTGCACACTGCTGGTTAGCAGGTGAGTGATTGCTAGTCGCTCACACCAGTAGCAGATGTCGTCGCGCTTACAGCCTCGGGTCAGTTGCAGAAAGCCATCGACGGTCAGAGGCATGCGCTCATCAAGTTTCAGGTGTTGGGGCATATAACCCACGCGCAGATTCTTACGGCGGCGGATTTTGCCCTGATCGGCTTTGATCAGGCCCAGAAGAACTTTGGTCAGCGTCGACTTGCCGCATCCGTTAGGGCCAATCAGGGTAATGATCTGTCCCGGCTGAATGCTCAGGCTGATGTTGTCGAGTACTTTACGTTTACGGAAAGACAGAGTCAGGCCGTCGGCCTGAAGCAGTGAAGAGGTTGTCATGATGCCTGCCTGCAGCGGGCGCAGATGCCGGTAATCTCGTGAGTGCTGTTTTCAATCACCACGCCGAGCTGTTCTGCCAGTTGCGAGATCAGGCCGGTAATCTGCTCGTTTGGAAGTTCGGTGGCGTTGCCACACTGACGGCAGATAAAGAAACCCGTCGGATGGGCTTCTTCCGGATGATTGCAGCCAATATAGGCATTAAAGCTGGTGATACGGTGAATCAGCCCGAGTTCGAGCAAGAAATCCAGCGCGCGGTACACCGTCGGCGGAGCAGAATTAAAACCATCTTCGGCCAGTTGCGGCAGCAGATCATAAGCACCAGTCGGTTTGTGGCTGTTCCAGATCAACTCCAGTACCCGCTTGCGCACAGGCGTCAGACGAACACCCTTCTGCTCGCATAATGCTTTCGCCCGGCTCAGGGCATCGCTGATGCAGCGGCCATGGTCGTGTGAATGGGGTAAAGAAACAGGACACATTGCGTCAAACCTTAGGTTATAATGTAGCAATTCTACGTCAGCCAACAGAATTAGCCAGAGAATTATGTCCTTCCGATTGCTCGCACCGGTGCTTGTTACCGTCTTCGCTTTTTTCAGTCACTTTCAGGTGAATGCCGACACCCACCTCCCCACAGAGAGCAACGGGTCCACGCCACGGGTACTGGCCAGCATCCATCCGCTGGGGCTGATCGCTGCATCTGTGGTTGAATCAGAAAATCTGGAAGTCTTATTACCAATTGGTGTGACACCCCACGATTTCGCACTGAAGCCATCAGATATCGATCGTCTGCAGGAAGCGGATATCATTGTCTGGTCTGGTGCCCGCACGGAGCCTTATCTCGCAGGCTTTGCCCGTCGCTGGCCGGACAAACATTGGATCGATATCTCTGCTTACGCTGGGGAAACCAGCGTGCGAGACCCCCATTACTGGCTTTCAGTGCCTGTGGCCCGCGCAACACAGAAGGCATTGGCTGACGAGTTGGGCGCTGATGCGCAGGATTTTGTAAAGCAGCTGAATAGTGCCGTTGAATACAGCGATGCGGTGCTTGCGCCAGTAAAGCAGAACGGTTTCTTTGTTTTTCATCGTGCTTATGATCATTGGGTGCATGAACGTGGTCTCAATCAGGTCGGCGCCTTTACGCTGACACCGGAGCAGAAGCCAGGTATGAGGACGATTCAGCTCATGCGTGAACAGCTGCGTCAGGGCGATGTTAGTTGCGTATTCCGTGAGCCTGAGTACTCACCAGCGCTAGTCGTCTCTGTGGTCGGCAATCTGCCGGTGAAACACGGCGAACTTGACCCACTGGGTTCGCATATCAACCTGAGTCGCGATGGTTACCCACATTTTCTGAGAGATCTTGCTGATCGTGCGGTAAACTGCCTGAAAAAATAACAGGCAGAGGGCATGAGGTAGCATGAAGCAACGATACCCCTTTTACGATCTCACCGGCTTTACATGGACGACTAACCTGATTTCAATTCTGCCCGGCGCACTCTGTATCGCCGGGTTGATTCATGGCTACTGGAGCTGGCAGGAATTGTCAGCGATGGGGCCAGACAGTGCACTGGCGCTGTTGTCTGTAGAGACCCGCGAACGTCTCGAAATTGATACCTTTATCCGTGAAGCGCAGGTCGCCACCACTCTGATTCTGGTGCTGTTTTATACATGGTGGGTGTACTTTGCGTCACGCAACATGGTGTCGCTGTTTGAAGATCACGTCGCCAGCTGGCGGGAATCGATCAAGCTCTTTCTCGGTCTTATTGCCCGACTGCACAAAATTACCCGCCTTATCGACGCCATGCGCTACGATTCGATCCCTCCTGACCATGATCACAAGCCTGCAGCCTGGCTATTACCTGTATGGTCTCTGTCGCTGATTTCTGCGAACGTCTGCAAGCTGACGGCGGTGTATCTGATGGCGGATGCGTTGACGGTAGGAGATTTTCAGACGGTCATGACATGGGCGTTCTGTGCGTATGCCCTGTATCTGATTTTCTATCTGGTGACTGCGCGTATCACCTTTGAAGTGGTGTGGCTGCAGAAGCTGAGCCACGATCACCATATATCGCTGGAATCAGGTCAGGAAATTTCCTGACCTGAATAATCCTCCAAGCCTGCATATTACCTTCGCAGAGCCCTGAAGGAGTGATAACGCCCGATCAATTACGGGCGTCTTCACCGTCCTGATAACCTGCATCCCAACTTGCCGCGAGAAGCTCTGACTGGAATGGGTTTCTCTTACGTGCGTTAGAGTTGCCTTGTTTGAAGCCTTCTTCGTAGGCGCTTTCTACCGTCACATTATCTTCACCACCGTCACTCATTGCACGACGGATGCTGACTACTGTGTCTTCCAGCAGAAGGTAAGTACAAGGCACCAGCAGCAAGCTCACCAGAGTGGCAAACAGTACACCGAAGGCCAGCGAGATCGCCATCGGGATCAGGAACTGCGCCTGCAGACTGGTCTCGGAGATCAGAGGTACCAGACCCACGAAGGTGGTCAGCGAGGTCAGGAGAATCGGACGGAAACGTGCGACACCCGCTTCGATCACAGCATCGTATGTACTCGCGCCTTCTTCCCGCCGCATATTGATGTAATCCATCAATACCAGGTTGTCGTTCACCACAACCCCGCTCACGGCCACCATACCGATATAAGACCATGAGGTAATCACCATGCCGAACAGCTGGTGGCCGATGACCGAGCCCATAATGCCGAACGGAATGGCGTAAATAATAATGAATGGCTGCAGATACGACTTAAACAGTACTGCCAGCAACAGGTACATGGCCAATACCGCCACCATATAGTACTGGAACAGCGTCGACATAAATTCATTCAGGTCGCGCTGCTGACCACCACGAGCCCAGCTCATTCCTGGGTATTCGTGAATCAGTGCCGGCAGAATACGGTTTTCAACGACGTTCTGAACTTCGTTAACCGCATTCTTTCCTGTATCGATAAAGGCAGTGACCGTTACCACGCGTTTACGGTTGTTGCGCTTGATGTGCGTTGGCGCATCGATATAAACGATATCAGCGATGGCAGATAACGGCACATACTGGCCTGGCGCATACTTGATGTGCATATTCTCAAGGTGCCATGAGGAATCGCGTTCGTCTTCCGACAGACCCAGCCACACTTCAATTTCATCATCTCGGGTCTGCACGTTCTGTACGATGCTGCCCTGGAATGCCTTGTTGATCTGAGCAACGACTGATTGCTGCGTCAGCCCCAGAGAGCTGGCGTTATCGCGCAGAATAATATCCGCCTGCTGCTTCGTGTTCTCCTGCGTATGACGCACGTCGAAAGCACCCGCAAACTCTTTCAGTTGCATCATCAGATTATCGGCTGCTTCTTTCAGATCATCCTGATCGGTGGCCGACAGTTCGATCTGAATATCCGGGCGAGCAGGGTTAAGCGATGCACTGAAGCTCAGCTGACTGATCCCCGGAATTTCACCAGCAATATTGCGCCAGCTGGAGATGATTTCGCGGCCGCTGATGCGGTTAGTGCGGTCAGAAACCAGTTCCAGAGTGATGTTGGCGAGGTGATCGCGGTCCTGGCTGGCTTTCTGGTTAATCTTGCTTTCGTTTGGAGCAATTACCGCATAGATATGGTCGATGGTACCAACGCCTTCCATCTCATAACGATGTTTCAGAAGCTCAGCGGCGTTGGTGAGTCGTTCAACGGCGGCTTCTGTTTTATGTCTTGGCGAACCATCTGGCAGGACCAGTCGGGCGACAACCGCATCAGCTTCTACCGGCGTAAACAGTGAAGACATAAAACACCCAGTCAGCAACATCACCAACAA
>JAYNJA010000095.1:0-10134 GCA_038109705.1 Thalassolituus sp.
TCACCAGCAGGCTGTTCTCATGCACCACAGATTTACGGTAGCGGAACTCAGAGGCAATTTCGATGCTACAGGACACATTGGCGTACTGTTCAAGCCAGTAGCGTGCGGTCATACCGGCGTGATAGCTGGTGCCACAGGCGATAATCTGCACCTGATCAATATCTGACAGGTCACCCAGAACTTCCAGGTTCAGTTTGCCACTGACAAGACGACCTTCGAGCGTATTGGCAATGGCCAATGGCTGCTCGTAGATCTCTTTCATCATGTAATGGCGGAATTCGCCTTTATCGCCAGCGTCGTGTTCAACGTCCGTTTCTGTTGCTTCGCGCACCGCAGGCTCGTTACCTGCATCAAATACACGTACTTCGGTGCGGGTAATTTCGGCAACATCACCTTCTTCGAGATAGGCAAACTTACGGGTTACTGGCAGCAGTGCCAGAACATCAGACGCCACGAAGTTCTCGCCGATACCGAAACCGACAACGAGAGGGCTACCTGAGCGGGCGACGATCATTCGCTCAGGGTCGTTACGGTTGATCACCACCATGCCGTACGCGCCTTCCAGCTGAGAGCGCGCGGCCATCACGGCATTGAGCAGAGAGGCGTCGTCACCGGCGTCGCGCAGCTCACGCTCGACCAGGTGAGCGATGACTTCAGTATCCGTCTGAGAAGTAAAAACGTAGCCCTGTTCTTTCAGTTCGGCGCGCAGATGCTCGTGGTTTTCGATGATGCCGTTATGAACCACAGCGATATCGCCGGATACATGAGGGTGAGCATTAGCTTCAGAGGGTTCACCGTGAGTGGCCCAACGAGTGTGGGCGATACCGGTGCCGCCCGGGACAGGAGACTCGGCAACCGCGTCGGCCAGAGATTTTACCTTGCCCATGCGGCGCAGGCGCTGCAGTTTTGTATCTGAGCTGATCACAGCCACACCGGCGGAATCGTAGCCGCGATATTCGAGACGACGCAATCCTTCCAACAGAATTTCTACGACATCACGTTGTGCCACCGCACCGACAATCCCACACATAATACAACCGCATCCTCAAAGCTATTAACCGCGCACTATATCTGATGCGCGGATTGCTGGCAAAGTTGCGACGCTGTTGAGATTTTATGCCTTAACTACGCGGTTACGGCCAGACTCTTTGGCCTTGTAGAGTGCTTTGTCTGTGCGTTCAAAAACGGTCTCTGGTGCTTCCAGTGCTCTGAACTCACTGACACCAAACGACATCGTGATGGTGACGCGCTGGCCACGGAAATTGAAAGGGCAGGCTTCGACTTTACTGCGGAGCAGTTCTGCTATCTCAGCAGCTTCGTTGCAGTCTGTCGATGGCAGTAATACAACGAACTCCTCACCGCCGTAGCGGGCTATAAAGTCGTTCTGGCGCAGGTGCTTACGTAGCGTCGCCGACAGCAGTTGCAGCACCTTGTCGCCGGCAATGTGACCGTAGGTATCGTTGATTTTTTTGAAGTGATCGACATCGCATACGATGATCGACAACGAGTTGCGCCCACGGGTACGTTGTAGCAGCTCTTCGCTCAGGCGCACTTCATAGGCGGCCCGGTTAGGCAGTCCGGTCAGATGATCCAGCGTTGCCCGGGTTTTCTGATCTTCAATGATCTTACGTGCTTGCGAGGCCTCAGCCTCCATTTCGCTTAAGCGGGTTTGCAATACCTGGAGCTGTTCAGCAAGACGTTCTTCCCGCTGGGTTTCAATCTGTTGGTAATGCTCCATGGCCTTAACGATGGTCGTCAAGTGATCAAGTACATTGGTGCCGAGTTCACCCAGATCGCCAAGGCCATTCACTACTGAGCGGATATCGGCGATCTGATCCCGTACCATGGTTTCGAGGTCATCACGCGCCTGTTCCCGATCTCCCTGGCTGCTGTTTGCATCAGCCACCATGACCTGGATAGCCTGCAGACGTTTATCCAGGCTTTGCAGAAAGCGTTCAAATTCTTCCTGACCAGAACCGAGGCAGTCGAGCAGGAACTGCGATGTGTCCTCAAGAGCCGCAACAAATTCGTACCAATGGAGGCCATTGCTGACTCGCTGCTGAAGCTCCTGCGAGCGTTGTTGCAGGCGTTCAGGCACAACAAGTCGAGCGATCAGGCCGGTTAAGGTATCGGCAACTTCTTCTGATATTCGTGAGAAGCCCGGCTCGGTTTTATCGGCATCCGCGGAGTCAGTCTGCGCTACTGGTGCAACCTCGGTCTGAGGTTCCGGTGTTCCGCTATGTGCTGTAGCTGAGTCTGCATCTTTACCGAAAAATTTATTCCACCATCCGCCATTCGTTGCCTCGCCACCCTGATTACCTATGTCAGCCAGTTGTCTGAGGATATCGGACCAGCCTTGAAGTTGTGCGGCGTATCCTTCCCAGTTATCCAAGGCTTTGGGTGCCTGTTTTCTTAACTCCCGGATCGATAGGATCATGGGTTTTGGCAGTGGGCAATGACAGAGCTTCTCTGCCATCGAACTGATGCTGGAAGCGAGATCTGACGCATTCGCCGTATATTCGTTATCGAATTTTCGGATGTGTGACTCAAGGTCGCTGACCTTGTTGCTCAGCCCGAGAGTAGATCCTCGCATGGCTTCGCGAAGCTCCTCCAGTTGAGTATCCAGCTTTCCGGATTGACCCTCAGCTAAAAGCGATACCATGACCAGACCACGACGCAGTTGATCGTTGCGGATACCGACCTGATGTTTGAGCTTTTCGTATTTTTCCTGCAGAGCGAGATATTTGTCCCGCCATTGCTGCTCTGCTGAGGGTTGTCTGCCTACTGCCATGTAGAGTCCTGGGAGCTGAGTGATAGATTTATCACTCCAGTATAGGAAAGATTTTTCAGTGTGCTTTGTAAGGTCTTAGCCGTTATACGCCAATTTCAGCAGCGACTGGTAAATGGTCAGATTGCGGGTGGTCGATCACAGCGATACGGTGAAGTGGGACGCAATCGCTTACCAGAATGTGGTCAATGCCACGCGTTGGCTGCCAGCTGGGGTAAGTCGGCATCTCGTCGGCAATGGGGTGTAAGTTGAGCTGGCGAAGAGGACTTTGCTGGAACAGCCACTCACCTTCCTGGTTGAGGTCTCCCATGATTACGACACGCCGGGCATCGCCTATGGCATCGACCATGTAATGTATCTGGCTGAACTGCGTCTGCTTGCGTAATGCCAGATGGGTGACTGCAACTACAAGCGGATCAGCTGGGTCTCCAAAACGTAGAATCATCATGCCACGCCCCGGCAGGCCAGGAAGCGGGTGGCGTTCAATGCTATAGGCTTTTTTACGGCAGAGAACGCCGTTTGAGTGTTGCGCAAAGCGTCCAAGATTGCGGTTCACCTGATGGTGCCAGTGCTCAAATCCTGCTAGTTCTGCGATCGTTTCGATCTGGTTATGGCGACCACTGCGCCAGCTTCCGCCGTCCGCTTCCTGAAGGGCGACAAGGTCAAAAGGGGCAACCAGTTCTGCGATGCTTTCTAATGCCTGAGCGCGAGCTTCAAATGGCATGAGGTGCTGCCAGCTGCGAAGAAGATAATGGTGGAAACCGCCGGTACGGATACCGACCTGCATATTGAAGGTGAGGAGTCTGAGGCGATCGTCTGCGCGGGGCGTTCCGGCAAACGATCGCAGAGAGGTAAGTTCAGCCACTGAAAATCAGTTGCCGCGCTCCTGCTCAATCAGGTAATCAGCAACTTCGAGCATAGCTTCCTGACTGCCCGCAGAGGTAGCGTCGATAACGTATTTACCGTTCACAACCAGAGCTGGAACTCCGCTGATTTTAAATGAACGGACACGCTTATCGCCGCGAGTCATGCGCGAACGCACGCTGAATGAATCGTATGCTTTGTCGAAATCTTCTGCCGTTACGCCGGCCTTCGCTACCAGGAAGTCACGCTGCTCTTCACGGGTCAGCAGACGCAATTTCTGCAGATGAATTGCATCAAAAATCTGGCTGTGTACTTTGTCCAGAACACCCAGTGAATCTGCGGTGTAGTACAGCTGAGCATGAACAATCCAGGCGCGGCCGAACATCGCAGGAACACCTTCGAATACGACGTCATCAGCCAGTTCTTTTTTCCATGGGCTGATTTTAGACTCGAGGTCGTAGCAATGTGGGCAGCCGTACCAGAAGGCTTCTTCAACATGAATCTTGCCATCCTGCATAACAGCAACTGGCTCTTCCAATACCTTGTAGTGCTTACCAGCTTCGAAATCAGCAGCAAAAGCTACTGCACTTGCTGCAGAGAGAACCACAGCCGCCATCCATTTTTTTGCGTGAGAAAGCATCGGTGCTCCCTAATTTGTCTGTTGAAGTTAGTTTTATTCTGGCACAGCCCTCTGAGCAGGGGCCAGTACGGTTATGCAAAGCTCTGTCAGTATATTAGGAGCAGGCATAAAAAAAGGTGGCCTGGGCCACCTTTTTGCAGGGTTGCGATTAACGCAGGCCCTGAATGTAAGAAGCAACCGCTTCAATTTCTTTCTCGTGCAGACGGTAAGCGATGTCGCGCATCATCTTGCTGTCGCCGTCGTTAGTACGCAGGTTGTTGCTGAAAGCTTTCAGCTGCGCAGCAGTGTAAGCATCGTGCTGACCAGCCAGACGAGGGAAACCAGCAGCTTCTACGCCGTTACCAGCAGGGCCGTGACATGCCAGACACGCTGGAACGTTCTTGCTCTCGATACCACCACGGTAAATACGTTCACCCAGTTCAACCAGCTCTTCTTTTGCGCCACCCGCAGTTGGGGTCTGTGCAGAAAAGTAAGCAGCCAGATCAGCAACATCTTCGTCGCTCAGGCCAGCCACGAAAGGCGCCATTGCTGGAACCTGACGATTACCGTCGCGAATGTCCTTGATCTGTTTGATCAGGTAACGTTCACCCTGGCCAGCAATCTTAGGGAAAGTTGGGGCCATGCTGTTGCCGTCAGCACCGTGACAGGCAGCACAGGTGGCGGATTTCGCTTTGCCAGCTTCCGCATCGCCAGCGTGCGCAACGCTTACGAGGCCAGCAGACAGAATCAGGCTAATCAACAGGTTTTTCATCATCAGGTCCAGTTTCAGAATTAGTTCTTAGTTACTTGTGCAACCACTTAAGCAGTTACTTAGGCGTCGACATGTGTTTAATCAGCGCCTGATACTGCTCAGCAGTACAGTCAAAGCACAGACCACCTGCCGGCATTGCATTCAGGCCCTTGGTGACACTGTTGACCAGTGTATCCATACCTTTTGCCAGGCGTGGTTCCCATGCTGCTGCGTCAAATGCTTTCGGAGCACCGGCAACACCCATTGCATGGCATGCAGCGCAAGCCTGGGCATACTTGGTTTCAACGTCGAAAGCGTTCACGTTAACGCTAAGGGTGGCAGCTACAGCCGCCAATAAAGCCAGTTTTTTCATAGTCTGATTCTCTCTCATCAGTTTTTAGAATAATGGCCCCCTTCAGGGATATCCCTCTATGATAGAATAGGATCAGCGCTAAAGGGCGCTCATTATATACCATTATTTTCCGGACGGTCATTACCTATACCTTATGTCAGATCAGGAATCCTTGATTTATACCAATGCAGTGTTTGATAAAAGTGCTGCAAAACTCAGCCAGTGCCCGACGGATATCATTCGTGAGGTCGCTTTTGCCGGGCGTTCAAACGCGGGTAAATCCAGCGCGCTGAACTGCCTGACCGACCAGAAAAAGCTGGCTCGCACTAGTAAAACACCGGGTCGTACGCAGCTGATCAACTTCTTCCGCCTTGGTGAATCCAAGCTGGCACTGGTGGATTTGCCAGGGTATGGCTTTGCCAAAGTGCCGGTGAAGCTGAAGAACGAGTGGCAGAAAGAGCTGGAAACCTACCTGAATCGACGTCAGGCGCTATGCGGCCTGGTGCTGCTCATGGATATCCGCCATCCACTGAAAGAGTTCGACAATGCCATGCTCGACTGGGCTCAGGAGGCGGGCATGCCTATTCATATCATGCTGACCAAGGCCGATAAGCTGAAGCGTGGACCGGCACAGTCGACCATGCTGAAAGTGAAGAAGGCGGTTAAAGATCTCGGCGATCTGGTCACTGTGCAGACCTTCTCCAGCCAGAATGGTGAAGGGCTGCCACAGCTGCAGAAACAGCTGAATAAGTGGCTGACCGCCCCTTTAATGGTCGATGATGGCCATGACCTGGATGTGATTGACTAGTGACTGAGTAGTGATTAAGTAAATAGTCACTCTCGCAGCCAAGCTTTAGGTATGAACAAAAAAGGAGGCCGAAGCCTCCTTTTTTGTATGCATCATTCAAACATCAGTCTTTAAACATCAGTCCTTAAAAATGAAGCGTTTAATGAAGTCCTTCTGGTCTTCGCGGTCTGAAGCTCGCGTGAAAATCAGGTGGGCAGACGCGCTGGAAGCGGCTTCCGCAAAAGCGCCGTCCCAGATCAGAGGTACTGTACCAACGACTGGCTTATAGTGACGGATGCCGTAACCCTCTTCATCGAAATCAGCTTCGACACGAACGTCGGGCATATCAAAAAGAGGCTCTCCCACAATCGGCAGATCAGCAAGGTTTGCTGCCGCAACGCTGCTGGCATTGGGTACGATAGTGTCCCCAGCGCCATTGGTCAGCATCAGCGGGCGCGCCTGGTTGCCCAGCTCTGGGTGACGGAACATATCGATGTAGTTGATCGAATCGCCGTGATCCAGTGTTTGCTGAATGGCACCACGCAGCATGATGGCTTCTGCGCCGTTTGCTTCTGACGGCACGAGGTTAGAGAACATTGGAACCCACAGAATCGAGTTCGCCAGAATGCTGGTCACACCCACACCAGTTACGTGGTAAACACCGCCCTTAATCGTCGGGCTGACCGCACCATAGGTTGAGCCAAGCACGCCGCCAAGTGACGTGCCCTGCATCATTACCTGAGTTGCATCAATATCGGCAACGCCATCGGCTTTATTGCCATACCAGCTTTTCCAGCTCTTCTTACCAACAACGTCGACATTCGCCAGAGTCGTCTCAAGGGCACGATGAGCCGAGGCAAAGTCAATCACGTTCTGGTTAATCATACCTACTGGGATGCCCAGCTTATCTGTACTGACATTGGCCAGAACAAAGCCACCATCGGCGTCAGCACGGGCACCATGGTTCGGGAAACCGATAGAGAAGGTGGCAACACCAATCTCGGCGTTCATGCCAGAAACCGTACCGTCGGATTCTTTGTTCGCACCCAGGCCGTGGGCATACAAAGCAACTGGAGCTGCACCGTCGCGGGAAGCTGCCGGCAGAGTCAGGCGGAACTCAACCCACTGTTCCATTGGCTCTGCGCTGTAATCGACGTTACTTGTGCCATCTTTCATGCGGTAGTTGTAGATCAGTACTTCGCCTTCTACGCGGGCAGCGATGTCGGCGTCGACATAGTTATAGATGACATCCAGATTACGGACCGGGTGCTCGCGCTCGCGTACTTCGGCAACTGCAGCAAATACAGGGTCAATAACTTCCGCACGATCACGCACCATAAAGCGGGTTGCGTTGCGCACCGCAAGAGGGTTCACGCCGTTAGCGGTAAGTGTTGAGACTAAGCCCTGGGTGTAAGCGCGTTGTTCTGACGTACCAGAGAACACCTTAGTAATCAGGCCAGCTTCCGGGCTTTCCAGATCGAGATCTGTAGTAATCGCCACCAGAATCTCATGGCCGTATTCCCAGCGTGACTGCGGGTATACCTCGACCACATGAGCTGTGCCGTTAACCTTATCAGACTGTGCATAACTACTGATCAGTGCACGTACCGGTACCTGTTCGCCTGTGGTCAGGTCGATGGCAACGACTGCACCCTCGCCATTTTCTGGCAGGGTTGCCGCGTCAGGAGCGCTGTTAAATTCAAACACAGCAGCACTCGCAGCAGAGAAACCGCTCGCACCATTAAAAATGCCCTCTGGGGTGAATCCTTCATCCGCTGGCAGTTGAGCCATGATTTCAGGGCGGATCATCTCGTTTGAGACCTGAATGGTTTTGCCGGTCGGGCTCATTGCGTCATCTTCCATCCAATACGAAGAAGGAAATGGCAGGGCGCAGGTATTCAGCGAGGTCGGATTACAGAGTTCATTAGCACCAGCAAAAGCAGAGGCACCAGAGACAGCTACAGCAAGTGCTGCACGTACAGGCAGAGTCAGTTTCATTCGCTACATCCTGATTATTTTTATAGTGAGTCGCGTGAGAACAGTGTCACATTTTTAGATCTACGCTGTCTGCGTCTTTACGGGACACAGACAGGACAGTCGCAATCCAATACGGACGTTTATCGGTTTTATCCGGCCATGGAATACTTGAGATAGACGAAAACGCGAAAAATAGATTGTTTTATAGCCAAAAGAACAAAAGAAACCAGACATAATGACAAAGTTGTCTTAAAACGTGACGAATCGCACGGCAAAGTCTGAAACAGCGGCTATAGTTAAATCATCCCTCAGGGAATGAACGTAATGAGGTCGTTCATTTGTCCATAGGTAGTTCTTTTTCCTTCGGTACTTCCCCCAAATGATCCGAAGTTGGCCCGACAGTTTCCCCCAATGGCTGCCGGGCCTTTTTTTATCCCTTTTGTTCATATTCAGCCATATTCTGGATCTATCCGAGCCGATATTACACACACGTATTGCACGGTTGATCTTCGCGTAGCAGGATAGTCGTGGATGTCTTATTGCTCCGCTCGTACACAGAACAACCAAAAAGAAGAATAAAAATGGCCAAGATGAATCGACGCAAGTTCCTCCAGGGATCTGCCGCGGCCGGTGTCGCCGCCGCAGCATCAACTGCCCCAACAGCAAACGCAGGCTGGTTTACCAAAACCACCCGCTCACAAACCAAAGCACTTGTTATCGGCTCCGGATTTGGTGGCTCGGTGGCAACTTTGCGCCTGGCCGAAGCCGGCATCCAGACCATGCTGCTCGAGCGCGGCAAACACTGGAAATACGAAGGCGAAGGCAGTTACCCGACGCTGGCCGAAACCGGCTCGACACTGAAGATCAACGATACCGTGCTCTGGACCAACCCGAGTTCACTGGTACCCGGTTCTATGGGGATGGTGGAATACTTTTTGGATTCATCTATCGCTGTGGGTTGTGGTGCCTGCTTAGGTGGCGGCTCTGTGGTGTATGGCGGCGTACTGCTGCAACCTAAGCGCGAAGCCTTCGAAGATGCCATGCCGTTTCTGTCGTATACCGATATGGATCAGATCTATTATCCGCGTGTGCTTGATCGTATCAGTGGTGGGCCGATTCCGGACGATGTCCTGAATCATCCGAACTACACGTCCAAGCGTGAGTTTATCCAGAGTGCCGAAGACGCAGGCCTCGAAGTTGTGCGCAGCCATGTCAGCTTCGACTGGGATGTGATCCGCGAAGAACTGAACGGCACTAAGCCCCAGTATGCCTCAGTCGGCGAATATGTCTTCGGCTGCAACAGCGGCGCGAAAAACACCCTCGACCGTAACTATCTGGCCGACGCCGAAGCCACCGGTAACGTCACCATTAACCCACAGCATCTGGTTACCGACATCCATGCCAACAGTGGCAGCGGTTACCGCGTTACCTGCGACATGCTGGATGAAAAAGGCAAAATCACCGGCAAGCACGTGATTGAGTGCGACTACCTCTTTATGGGCGCAGGCTCGCTGCACACCACGCGACTGCTGTTGCGCGCAAAAGAGCGTGGCGATATTCCAGGCCTGAACGATCAGGTCGGTGCAGAGTGGGGTACTAACGGTGACGAACTGATGGGCCGCAACGACATCAACACCTCGACCGCGCCGATTCAGGGTGGGCCACCATCCATCGCCGCGTTCGATACTGAAAACCCATATAAAATCACCGGCTACATGCACTCACCGACCTCAGTCGTGGGCGACTACACCCAGCTGCAGATGGGCATGGTGGTGCCGGACCAGAACTCCCGCGTCACCTACAACCGCTGGACTGACAAGATCAAACTCAACTGGGACCGTGACGCCAACGAAACCTCACATAATGCCCTCGTGCACACTATGGAAAAGATGGTGCAGACCGGTGGCGGCAAACTGAACGAAGCCGGTTGGTTCGGCACCTGGCATCCACTCGGTGGCGTGGCCATGGGCAGCGCCTGTGACCTCAGCGGTAAAGT
>JAYNJA010000096.1:0-9958 GCA_038109705.1 Thalassolituus sp.
ACGTAGAAGAGAGTGATGGGATGAACCAGGCAGTAGACTCCACATCAGTACCACCATCAGGCCGGGCAGACATTCGCGAGACAGTCATCCGGGTAACAGGCACCGTACAGGGCGTGGGCTTCCGCCCCTACGTTTGGAAAGTTGCCACCGAATTCGGGTTGAAAGGCAGCGTGCGGAATGACAGTGAAGGCGTGTTGATTCAGGCATGGGGCACTCCAGCAAATATTCAGGCTCTGATATCTCATCTACACGCCAACACTCTGCCTCTTGCAGACGTAACAGGCGTAGAAGTTATTTCTGATAACGCCGCAGATTCACTGCCAGACTCGTTCTCAATCATCAGTAGCGCCACCGGCCAACCATTAACGTCGGTGAGCGCAGATGCAGCCACCTGCCCTGACTGCCTGCAGGACACTCTTGATCCGGAGAACCGTCGCTTCGGCTATCCTTTTACCAACTGCACCCACTGCGGCCCACGCTTTTCGATCATCCGCGCCATCCCCTATGACCGCGCCAACACCAGCATGCAGGCATTTACTATGTGCCCGGCATGTCAGCGCGAATACGATGATCCTGCAGACCGGCGCTTCCACGCTCAACCAAACGCCTGCCCCGACTGTGGACCAACGCTCTGGTTTACACTGTCGGGCGATACCTCAGCGCGCTGCCCAAGGCCTGAAAAAAGCTCCGTTAAGGCTAAAGAAAAGAGCCCCGCTCAGGCGGTAGACAAAAACATCAGTGCAATTAAGCGTGCGGCAGAAATCATCGAAGATGGTGGAATCGTTGCGATAAAGGGCATTGGTGGCTTCCATCTCGCCTGCGATGCCACCAACCACGAAGCGGTAGAACGCCTGCGGCAACGCAAAGTACGTTACCGCAAAGCACTGGCTATTATGGTGCAGAATCTGGCGATGGCAGAGCAGTATGTTGAGTGCACTCAGGAGCACTGCACACTATTAACAAGCCCCGCCGCGCCGATCGTCCTGTTAACCAAGTCAGGAACTGAACTGCCAGAAAATCTGGCTCCGGGCCAGAACAGCCTCGGCGTGTTACTACCCTACACTCCGCTGCACCATCTGCTGATGGAAAAAGTACAACGCCCTTTGGTAATGACCTCAGGCAATCGCAGTGACGAGCCCCAGTGCATCGACAACGCCGACGCCATTAACCGTCTGGCGGCCATTGCCGATGCATTTCTTCTTCATGACCGCCCTATTGTTAACCGTATCGACGATTCTGTGATCAATGCCGATGGCCAGGTCATCCGTCGGGCCCGGGGCCTTGCACCCAAACCCATGGCGCTTCCGCCGGGATTCACGACGCTTCCGCCGGGATTCACGACGGGGATCAGGCCGCCACTCAAGTCAACAACGGCGATTCTGGCAACCGGTGCCGATCTGAAAAACACCTTCTGCCTGCTGCATCAGGGGCAGGCCATTCTGTCCCAGTACATTGGCGACCTGCACGAAGTTGCCACCCAGCAGGATTACCAGCGTCAGATCTCTCTGCAGATGTCGCTGTTCGGCATTACACCAGAAAAAGTAGCCATAGATGCTCATCCGGACTACCACTCATCCAAAGCAGGACAAGCGCTGGCTGCGACATTACACATCCCGGTTGAGCCTGTTCAGCATCATCATGCCCACATCGCTGCGGTCATGGGAGAGCATGGCATACCACTGGAGCATCCGCCGGTATTGGGTATTGCTCTGGATGGCCTCGGCTTCGGAGACAAAGGTGCCTTCTGGGGCGGCGAATTTCTCCTGTGCGATTATCGCAATAGCCAGCGTATTGGGCGCTTCCGCCCGACCGCCATGCCGGGCGGAAACGCAGCCATGAAAGAGCCATGGCGAAATACCTTTGCGCAACTGCTGGCAACCGGCGAGTGGAATCACCTCAGCTCGGCTTTTCGCAGTGAGCCTCTGATGCAATACCTCAACGACAAGCCCCTTGAAGTGGTCCAGACCATGATAGAGCGCGGTCTGAACAGCCCGACCTCATCATCGGCCGGACGTTTATTTGATGCCGTCGCTGCGGCCCTTGGACTTTGTCGTGACGAACAACTGCATGAAGGTGAAGCCGCAATGCAGCTGCAGACACTGGCCGAGCAGTGGTCGGAGCAAAGCGGGTTTAAGGAAAACAGGCTGGCAGTCTCACCATACCCATTCGCACTGAGCTGTGCGGATAGCGAGAAAGTGGCAGGAGATGAAGTCCTGCGTGAACTCGACTGGCGACCACTCTGGCCAGCCCTGCTGCAGGATCTGGCAGACAACAAAGAACCCGGTGAAATCGCCTGTCGTTTTCATTTCACGCTGGCGACAGCCATTCACGCTTTAGTACGTAAACTGAAGCAGGATTACGATTTTTCAGCCATCGTTTTCAGCGGTGGCGTACTACAGAATCAATTTTTAAGGCAGCAGTTAATCCAGGTGTTCGCAGATACAAAGCAGACGGTGTATTTCTCTCAGGCAATGCCAGCAAACGACGGCAGCATTGCCCTCGGGCAGGCACTGATCTGCGCTGCCAGGCTGAACTGAAGATCTGAGCGAAAATTTTCTTGCTCCTGATATCACCAACGTATTAGCGTATGCCCATCAGTCACGGAATTAAGCGCTTTTATGCCACTGCACAAGCCTCAGACACCTCCATCTGCCTACGCAGAGCTTAAACAGGTTATCGCCCACCGCGGTGCCAGCGGCAGTGCCCCAGAAAACACTGGAGCGGCGATTCAGGAAGCGGCGCGCTTAGGCGCGGAATGGGCAGAAGTTGATGTCACCATCAGCTCAGACAACGTCGCAGTAGTCTTCCATGATTCAGATGTTAACCGCTGCACCGATGGCCGCGGCTTGGTTATCCAGAAGACATTGGCTGAACTTAAATCACTGGATGCCGGCAGCTGGTATTCACCATTCAATGCCGATGAAAAAATTATGACCATGACTGAGCTACTGGCTCTGGCCAACCAGCTTCATCTGAACCTGAACATAGAAATCAAACCGACCATAGGGCGGGAAACAGAAACCGTCTGGGCCATGAAGCAAGCGCTAAAACAGGTTCCGTTTGAGCACACCCTGCTACTGTCGAGTTTTAACGTGCATGCACTCTACGCCGCCCGGGAATTTTTACCCGAATACACCCGCGCACTGAACGTCGAGGCGATCCCTCGTGATTGGCTGAATCGCCTGGATGAAGTCGGTGCGACCGGCCTGCACTTTGCGGCAGAGTTCTTCGACGAGGCCGTGGTCCGGGATATCCATGAAGCCGGCACACCTATGGCCTGCTACACCGTTAATGACTTTGAGACCGCGCAGAAAATGTATCGCGCCGGCGTTCAGGCGGTATTCACCGATTACCCTGAACGTTTGATTCTGGACGCCCGCCCCGTTGGTCTGCACTGACGGGATTCAAGCGCCAGCAAACCGTTCGATTCTACAGATAAGCACTATTGAAATTTCCCGTTTTGCAGAACGATAGCTTTTCTGTATCCTGCGCCGACTATATCTATAACTCTATGCAACCGGATCATTATGTACGTATACGATCAGTACGATCAGCAACTGCTGAATGAGCGTGTCGCCCAGTTTAAAGGGCAGATGGAGCGCTATCTGGACGGTAAGATCTCTGAAGAAGAGTTTCTGCCACTGCGACTGCAGAACGGTATCTACGTTCAGCGCTACGCGCCTATGTTGCGTGTCGCAGTACCATACGGCGCCCTGAATTCAGCGCAGATGCGTAAGTTGGCTTATGTTGCCCGCACTTACGACAAAGGCTACGCCCATATCTCTACCCGTCAGAACGTTCAGTTCAACTGGCCAGAGCTGGAGCAGTGCCCACAGATTCTGGCTGATCTGGCCGAAGTGCAGATGCACGCCGTGCAGACCAGTGGTAACTGTATCCGTAACACCACGACCGACGAGTACGCGGGTGTTATTGCTGAAGAACTGGTTGATCCACGCCCGTACTGCGAGATCATCCGCCAGTGGTCTACTTTCCACCCGGAATTCGCCTTCCTGCCGCGTAAGTTCAAGATTGCAGTGAACTCTGTACCGAACGAAGACCGCGCAGCGATCACCATGCACGACATCGGTATCAACATCGTTAAGAACGATGCCGGCGAGATCGGTTACCGTGTTCTTGTTGGTGGCGGTCTGGGCCGTACTCCTATTCTGGGCGAAGAGATCTGCGCTTTCCTGCCAGAAGAAGACCTGCTGACCTATCTGGACGCAACCATCCGCGTTTATAACCAGTTTGGTCGTCGTGACAACAAGTACAAAGCCCGCATCAAGATTCTGGTGAAAGCACTGGGTATCGACCGTATGCGTGAGCTGGTGGAAGAAGAATTCAACCGTATCAAAGACGGCGAAGGCAAACTGACTCAGGCTGAACTTGAGCGAGTTAAGCAGTACTTCGTTGATCCTGCATACAAGACACTGGCAGACGAACCGGCCGAGCTGGTTGCAGCACGCGACGAAAACAAAGCCTTCGCCCGCTGGATGGAACGTAACGTCCGTAAGCACAAGAAAGCTGGTTACGCGATTGTGACCCTGACACTGAAGCAGATTGGCACCCCACCGGGTGACATCACTGCTGAGCAGCTGGATCAGGTAGCCGACCTCGCTGACGAATACAGCTTCGGTGAGCTGCGTTCTACCCACAACCAGAACCTGGTTCTGGCTGACGTAGAACAGACTGAGCTGTTTGGCTTGTGGCAGAAGCTGAAAGGTCTGGGTATGGCGACGCCAACTCTGGGTCTGCTGACTGACATGATCTGCTGCCCTGGCGGCGATTTCTGCGCACTGGCAAACGCCAAGTCTATTCCTGTCGCGGAAGCGATTCAGGCACGTTTCGAAGATCTGGATTACCTCTGGGATCTGGGCGAAATCGACCTGAACATTTCAGGCTGTATGAACGCCTGTGGCCACCACCATATCGGTAACATCGGTGTTCTGGGTGTTGATAAGAAAGGCGAAGAGTTCTATCAGGTTTCTCTGGGCGGTAACTCTGGCGGCAACGACGCGAATGGTTCGTCTCTGGGTAAAATCCTGGGTCCATCGTTCGCTCGCGAAGCGATGCCTGACGTAATTGCTAAGATCCTCGACTTCTACGTTGCTAACCGCATCAGTGGCGAGAGCTTCCTCGAGAGCTACCGTCGCATTGGCCACACCCCATTCAAGGAGGCTGTATATGGCAAAGCTGATTAATACTCAGGGTCTGATCGAAGACACTGAACTGGCCGCCGTCACCCTGAGCGAGTGGCTGGAAAACAAAGATAAGCTGACCGGTCAAAACCTGCAGCTGACCCTGAACAGTGATGAAACTGCGGATCTGATTGGCGCTGATGCTGCAAACTTCCAGCGTATCTGCATCGACTTTCCTAAGTTTGCAGACGGCCGCGGTTATTCTGCAGCGCGCCTGCTGCGCGAAAAGTATGGCTACACCGGTGAGCTGCGTGCTGTGGGTGATGTACTGATCGATCAGGTGTTTTTCATGAAGCGTTGCGGTTTCGACAGCTACGCTCTGCGTGAAGATCAGGTGCTGGAAGACGCCATCGCTGCGTTCTCAACTTTCACCTCGCCTTATCAGAATGACGCCAATGACCAGCGCCCGCTGTTCCGTCGCCGTCTGAGCTGATTTTAAGCGCCTTTTCCGGGGCGCTTTCTGTGGCACTCTCTCCTTCTCTGGCTTAGTCTTAAAGGCTTAACGGGAGTAAGTGAGAGTTATGCCACAGGACATCGTTTTTTCGTTTTTTCTTATCTTTGCCGGCGCCCTTGTTCTGGCAACATTTGCGCTCTACACCCGCCAACCCGTTCTTGTTGCTTATATCGCGCTTGGAGCTATCGCCGGGCCTTACGGCATGGGATGGATCGAACACCCCGAAAGCCTGACTGATATGGCCCACATCGGGATTATCTTCCTGCTGTTTCTGCTCGGGCTGGATATGCAGCCATCGGCACTGATTGCCGTACTCAGAAAAGCCACCCTCGTCGCCCTCGCAAGCTCACTGATGTTCTTTGGTGCCGGATTCGGAACAACCATGCTTCTGGGCTACAGCCAGATGGATGCCATCATCGTCGGCCTGGCACTGATGTTCTCGAGTACGATCATCGGCCTCAAACTTCTGCCAACGACTGTCTTGCACCATAAGCACAGCGGTGAACTTATGGTGGGCTTATTACTGATTCAGGACGTGATTGCCATCCTGACGCTGATTCTTCTCGGCGTACTACAAGGTACATCTGATATCCCGGTGTGGCAGCCGTTTGTCGCCCTGCCCTTATTAGTCGCCGCCTGCTACCTGATCGTCAAACTGATTCTGCTACCACTGATTTCACGTTTCGACCGCTATCAGGAGTATCTGTTTATCATGGCGATCGGCTGGTGTCTGGCGGTTGCTGAGGGCGCAAAAATGGTTGGTCTCTCGGAAGAGATCGGTGCGTTTATCGCAGGAGTCACCCTCGCGACCAGCCCTATCGCGCAATTTATGGCCATCAGCCTGAAGCCGCTGCGTGACTTTTTCCTGGTGATGTTCTTCTTCACACTGGGAGCTGGAGTGAACCTTGGTCTACTAGGCGACGTCATTATTGGAGCCGGCATACTTGCAGCCGTGGTTCTGATTCTTAAACCGCTTGCGTTCCGAGTACTACTCGGACGCTTCAGTGAAAACCCGAAGCTGGCTTGGGATATCGGTTTCAGGTTAGGGCAGATCAGTGAGTTTTCGCTACTGATTGCCTTTGTTGCCGTCGAAGGGGCACTACTGAGTGAGGGAGCTTCACTACTGATTCAGGCAACGGCAATCATTACCTTTATTCTGTCGAGCTACATCGTGGTGTTTAACTATCCGAACCCGATCGCTGTCAGCGACCGGCTCCGGAGGGACTGAGTTTCTGTAATTGCAGGAAGGAAGTACTCAGTCTTTGTTCAGGTTAACGCGGTAGCGGCCAGTGCCCTGCCCATTAAGGACTTTGGCCAATACATCGGGCAATTCGCCACGGCCAACTTCCGTTGTCATACCTTCAAGGGCATCAAGCTTCCATTCCGCAGCCGCCTTATCGAGCACAGCCTGTTTATCCACCAATGGAATTTCCACTGAATCCACACCCAGAAGACTTACGCCACGCAGAATAAACGGGAATACACTGGCTTCGACTTTGATACCAGCAATCATACCGCAGGTCGTGACCGCACCTTCTGGCTTCAACTGAGGAATAATGGCCGACACCATATCGCCACCAACGGTATCTACTGCAGCCTGATACAGCGGTTTAGCCATGGCCTTGCCTTTTAAGGCCAGAACATCATCGCGGCCAACAACTGACGACGCACCGAGCGACTTCAACCACTCGTTCTTATCCGCCTTACCCGACAGGGCCACAACCTCGTATCCGAGTTTGGAAAGCAATGCGACAGCGACAGAACCAACGCCACCCGTTGCACCTGTAACCAGAACCGCGCCATTACCAGGTTTGATGCCTGCACGCTCAAGCTTCTGAACGCTCAAGGCGGCCGTGAAGCCTGCCGTACCCCATGACATAGATTCAGCCGCAGTCAGACCTGCGGGCTTTTTCAAAACCCAACCTGCAGGAACACGAATAGTCTGGCCAAAACCACCTGCGGTATTCATTCCGAGATCGTAACCAAACACCACGACCTCATCTCCTTCGTTGAAGTCTGGGGATTCGCTTGCGACTACCTTGCCAGCAGCATCAATACCGGGTGTATGTGGGTATTCTTTAGTAACGCCGCGATTACCACTGGAAGACAGAGCGTCTTTGTAGTTTACAGAGGAATAAGCAACCTCGATGGTCACCTCACCTTCAGGAAGGTCAGCAACCTCCATTTTCTGCCACTCGCCATTAAAGCCAGATTCAGATTCGGTAATACGGTAGGCAAGAAACGTCATGGTTTACCCCTTACTTTGCATTTGATTGTGAACCAGAGTCAGTGCTTTCGTTGCCGCGCGCTCAAACGCCGCCTGAGCGGCAATGCCTATACGCTCTTGCAGTGAGCGGCGATACTCATAACGCACTTCGTAAACTTCAGCCTTGTCGCAGGCGGTAACCAGATACTCGTCGCTCGTGCCAACTTCATCAATCAGCTTTTGGTCGAGTGCCTGCTGGCCGTACCAGATATCACCGGTCGCTACGGCTTCAATATCGACACGAGGACGATACTGTTTAACGTGGTTTTTAAACAGGTCATGGGTATCTTCCAGGTCTGCCTGGAATTTTTCACGGGCTTTGTCTGTGTTCTCACCAAACATAGTAACCGTGCGCTTGTATTCGCCCGCCGTGAAAAGTTCGAAATCGATATCGTTCTTCTTCAGCAACTTATTGAAGTTAGGTAGCTGGGCAACCACACCGATAGAACCGATGATGGCAAATGGCGCCGCCACGATACGGTCTGCAAGACACGCCATCATATAACCACCGCTTGCAGCAACGCGGTCAACACAGACCGTAAGCTGAATACCGCGGTCGCGGATACGCTTCATTTGCGACGCTGCCAGACCGTAGGAGTGAACCATGCCGCCACCACTTTCAAGACGAATGACGATCTCATCGTTTTTGCTGGCCTGAGTCAGGACTGCAGTAATTTCCCGGCGCATCAGCTCTACATCGCTGGCCTTAATATCGCCATCAAAATCGAGAACATAGACGCGTTTTTCATCCTGTTTGACTTCCGTACCCGCAGAAACGGCTTTCTTTTCAGCCTTGGCCTTAGCTTTATCCTGCTTCTTACGGTCTTTGTCGCGCTGTTTGAGAAACGCTTCCGTATAGACTGCATCTTCGAGCTGTTCTTTGTGGTCTTCCAGCTCTTCGTTGAGTTTACGGATTTTCAGCTCACCCTCTGGTGCGGTACGTCGTTGCTTAGAACCAATGGCGATCAAGCCACCCACCAGAATAAGAACCGCGACGACCAATGTGACGGTTTTCAGCAGGAAGCTGCCGTAATCTGCAATAAACTCCACTCAGGTTTCCTTTATATAGGTAGAAGAGACTGGCAGCATAACCGATACACCGGTAGCCGCAAGTGCGGGAACTAATGTCGTAATACAGTGGAGTAAAATTCAAACAATCGTTCGAATTCAATTGACACCCCGTAACCACCCACATAGAGTGTCTTCACCGCCTGAGGGCTGTCTGAACGGGCGCGAGCGTCACTATGTGAGTGGTCGCCCTCTACAATAAGTAAGCAAACTGAAGGATATTTTTATGTCATCTGCTGCTGAATTCATCAATGAAATGAACTCAAAATTCAACCCAGCTGCTGCTGCAGGTCTGGACCTGGTCTTCCAGTTCAACATCGAAGACGCTGACACTTACCACCTGATCGTTAAAGATGGTACTTGCGACGTTCAGCAGGGCGAAGCTGCAGATCCAAACGTAACTCTGATCATGAGCAGCGAAACTCTGCAGGGTATCGTTTCTGGCGATCTGGATGGCATGATGGCATTCATGTCTGGTCAGCTGAAAGTCGAAGGCGACATGATGCTGGCTACTAAGCTGGGCGAACTGTTCCCTGCTTAATCGCTATCGATAAAAAAAGCGGCCATTGGCCGCTTTTTTTATGTCTGAAATTCATCAGTACCGTTTACCACTGCCCTGCTACCGCCTCTTCGGCGACATCATTTACCGGACGAGCAACCAGACCTTTACCAGTACGCACAACACTGAATACAGCGCCATTATCCATCGGCATATATACCGCACTGCCAAAGTCGGCATCCAGCCAGAGATCGTAATCTCTCAACCATGACCAGACATCGAAGCCTGCAGGCTCACCGAAACCATAAACGGTACGTTCACTGTTGCGTTCTTGCTCGAGGCTGAGATAACGCCCCCCAAGGCGATCAAACCGATAAAGAGGTTCCTGACCAAGTACACGCAGAGGCCCCTTCCATACCAACATCCGTACATCGAGTTGCCATTGATCGCCACGAACCACAAAACGTTCTTCG
>JAYNJA010000097.1:0-2149 GCA_038109705.1 Thalassolituus sp.
GCTGATGTGACGATGCTCCAGCAGCTTCTGAAGGCCACCAACACACCAGCCTCAGCCAGATCAGGCTGAGGAATACGGCGCGGCGTGTGCACTGACAGACGCGACTGTAAGTGTGAAAGCAAGGGAGAGTTTTTCATGGCGCCTATTGTAAGGGGTGTCCTCTGCCGCTACCAGCATCACGTTTTTCTGACACACAAATGAAAAATGGCGCAATTTATCTTATTTTTAGACCATTTCGATCTCAATCTCTGCTCCCACCCACTAAAGACTGTATAAAAAACAAACACAGGCTTTCACTGAACATCCGGTTAACTATCTGATTTTCAAAGGTTTTATCTGTAACACAAAGTTACAGGATTGTTTTTTTCTAAGAGAATCAGTCAGTTAGACAGGTTAAACAATCAGTGCGCTGTATGTTTGACGCTCAATCATTCAGGTAGACTAATTCCAGTAGTTTGCAAATACGCAGATTTGAAGCGACAACAAAATAAACGAGGTACGAGCCGTGGATATGCCATCTTTTGACGAAATGGTTCGCTTAGCGAAACACGACCCTGAAACTCTGGAAAACATCCGCCTTAAACTGATTGAGGACACCATTGCTGAAGCGCCGGAATCTTGCCACCGCCGTCTCCGTGGTCTGCAGTTTCAGATTGATATGGAGCGTCGCAAAGCAAAGAACCCTATGAGCGCCTGCATCCGCATCTCTAAAATGATGCACGATTCGCTCTACACCATGCGCCAGACGCTCAATGCGGCGGTTGGTGAGCCAACGGATGAAGAGATGCTGTCAGCCCCTCTGGCTGAAGTAACGCCAGCCCGTGTGCTGTCCTTCCCTATGCAGGTTAACTCCTGATCCCATATACTGGCCCCTCGTAACACAGGGGCCCGTTTATGAAATACTGCAGCCAATGCCGCGCTGATGTACAACTGAAAGTACCCACCGGCGATAATCGCGAGCGCTTTGTCTGCAGCCAGTGCGATACTATCTTCTACGATAACCCCCGCATCGTCGCAGGTACTCTGCCGACCTACAAAGGCCAGGTACTCCTCTGCAAGCGTGCAATCTCTCCGCGTAAAGGCTACTGGACCTTGCCCGCAGGCTTTATGGAGAACGGAGAAAGCACCGAACAGGCAGCCCTTCGGGAAACCTTCGAAGAGGCCGCAGCACGTCCTCGTCTGGGCCCGCTCTACAGCATGATTACTGTGCCGCACATCAGCCAGGTACATATCTTTTTTCTGGCAGAGCTGGAGACTCCGCAGTTTGCAGCTGGTGAAGAGAGTCTTGAGGTAGAACTGTTCAATGAAGAAGACATTCCCTGGGAGGAGCTTGCCTTTCCGACGGTGTCAGAAACCCTGAAACGCTATTTCGCCGGGCAGACTGGTCCACATGTGTTTGATATCCGCCCTGAGCAGGCGATTCATGCAGGAAATGACTGAGCGCATTGTTATCAGAGTGCGATCAGAAGTCAGCCAGCACTGTTATCAGATGTCAGCTAGCACTGTTATCAGATGTCAGCTAGCTTCCATACATCATAAGCTGGCTCTTCATAGGGATGAGCCAGCTTCATCGCGGCGACCGCCGCCTTGATCAGATCGTCACTGCACACCAGCTCAACGCGATACTCTTCAACGGTCTCTGTTCCGCCATGATCACCTATGAATGGATTTGCACCTTCTAAAGGCCGGAACTGACCCTGACCGGGAACCTGCCAGCAACAGCGGTCGTAGTCACCGATACGCCCGGCCCCTGTTGCGAAAACGGCCTCTTTCACAGGCTCGAGGTGAGATTCGGGTACAAAGAATACGAACTTATACATAAGTATCTGCTCTGGAACGACTGGTTTCAGGTGATCTGTTCAAGGTAAATCAGGTTAGCCATCGCCTCTTCCGCCCCGGTACCACAGGTTTCCGGGTCAGCATTAAATGCCAGACAGACTTTCGGACGTTCTGGTTGGCCAAAGATAAGACACAGATTATTGTCATCCAGTTGAATGCATCTTACACCCGCAGGTTTGCCATCAGGCATTCCAGGGATCGGGCTGGTACTCGACGGAGCAATGCAGCATGCACCACACCCGGGAAGGCATTCCATAGTAATCTGTCTTTTATCTCTCGAAGAGCAGCCGGTTTTCTAGAGCTCGTAAAG
>JAYNJA010000097.1:2159-9005 GCA_038109705.1 Thalassolituus sp.
CAGCGGGACGTTCCGGCAAACCAAAAATCTTACATAAATTATGGTCATCCAGTTGGATACAGCGAACCCCCGCAGGCTTACCGTCAGGCATACCGGGAATCGGACTGGTGATAGAGGGGGCAATACAACAGGCGCCGCAGCCCGGCAGGCATTCCATAAAGTCAGTCTTGTAAGGTTGTCTCATCAGCGTAAAAAGCATCCGAACCAACAAGAGTCCTGTTCAGGTGCTGCGACATATACTGATTGTACCGGGACGTATAATGACGTGCACGCTCAAGAACAGCCGGATAATCGCGAATATCGGTATACTCGCACCATTCCGCATTGATTGCTCTCACGGGAATATGTATTCCCAGGACAGAGCCTGACACTTCAATCTGCCCGCCAAGCCTCAGGCCGAGGTAGCCTGGGCCATATTTCTGCATATCTTCGGCGGCCGCCTGTTCAGGCATAATAAGTGTCTGAGAAACCCAGTAATGTATATCAAATGCATTCGCTGCTAGCGGCCAGTACAGCAAAAACGCAATGACAACGACGATCGTCTTCATTTCCACACACTCCTTGCGGGAATAGTAGCAACAGTATAGCAAAGACCTGCATGTGTGCTTGCCAGTGTGCGGCAGCTGGGATAGCCTTGCCAACGATTCATCCTGGAGCTGTTACATGCGTCATACGCTTATCCTTGCCAGTGCTATCTCTGCATTTTCTCTGGCGTCCAATGCAGCCGAGCCTACGAACTTCCGTGTTGGCCTTGGTATGCTGCGTTACGATGTTCACCCTGCTCCGGATTACATGCCTGATGCCCGTCATACCGGGCTCACACTGATGGCTGAATTTCCTCAGGATAACTACCACGGCTCACGCTTCATTATCTACAGCCAGGACGACGGCGATGTCAGCCTTTGGGGCTACGAGACTCAAGTCATGGTCGGCTACGGTCTTGCCCAACCTGGTTTCCGTATTTACACGGGCCCGGCATGGCACCGCGAAGTCATTAACACGCAACGTAAAGGCTACTCTGATCCGCAGATTTTTAATGGTTGGGGCTGGCAGCTGGGTACGGGGTATCAACTTGGTGCCGTCACTCTGGATGTGGCTGCGACCTATCGTGATACGCGCGACTACCGCATGGAAAACAAGCTCGCTACCGGCGAGAACACTCCGCCGGCACCTGTGCTTGGCAATCTGTTCCTCAGTTACCGTTTCTGATAGCGCCGTCCGGAACAGTTCCGTCTGAATAAGGAAACCCGATGACCAACCCTGTTACTGTAAAGTACATGTCCAAAGCCGAAATTGAGAGTCTGATGTACAGCCTCTCTGCCGAAGCCGGAAACCAGCAGGCAGAGCTGTTCGAAGCACTGGTTCGCCGCTTGCTCGAGATCATGGAGCAGGACTACAACCGATGAGCGATACTCCAATCGCTCTCCGCGCTGCTCCACTAAACATTGTCGCGGAGGGTGACGGCTGGCTCGCACTCAATAAGCCTGCCGGAGCGAGCTTCCACAGTGAGAATAGTGAGACTGGTTACTTCGCCCACGCCGAATCTGAACTGGGCCGCAAACTCTGGCCGGTACACCGGCTGGACAAAGTTACCTCAGGGCTACTCCTTGTAGCCACCAACGCAGAGAAAGCTGCGTTTCTTGCTGCGCAGTTTGCTGAACGCACAACCAGCAAATTCTATCTGGCGATATCTCAACAACGACCGCAGAAAAAGCAAGGCAAAATCATTGGCGACATGGTTAAGAGCCGGAACGGTAGCTATCGCCTGACCCGAACCAACAACAACCCTGCCGTAACCCGCTTCCTGAGCTACTATGATGAACAGTCAAAGCAGCGTGTGTTCCTGTTGCAACCTCAGACAGGGAAAACACATCAACTCAGAGTCGCAATGAAGAGTCTCGGAGCACCTATTCTTGGTGATAGCCGCTATGGAGGCGAGGATGCCGACAGAACTTACCTTCATTCCTGGTGCCTGCAGTTTCACGACGGGGATAACGAACAGACCCTCTTTGCCGAGCCGGTCAGTGGCCAATGGCCAACTCTGCCAGCGGAATGGACCTCGCCTGCAGCACTCTTTTCCTGATCGTCAGCTATTCCCACGCCCCCCTGTTTTATCGCCATCTTTGTCTGGCCAGCGCATAAAAATCTGCCACTTTATTGATCTGCTGAGTTGCGCCTTTAAGTTTCTTACATTAGCATATTACCAAATAGTAATATTGTTTGAGTCTCAGGACGACGCCGAGACCAACCTAAGAAGAGGAATCATCTATGCGTATCAAAGGTTTACTGGCAGGCATCGCAGGCCTCAGCCTTATCGCTGGCCCTGTTGTTATCAATGCCGCGGAACTGACCATTACGGCCACCAGCATTCCCAAACGCTTTGAACTGGATGGTGCCATCGAGGCAATCAATGCCGGTACGATCTCGGCCCAGACCAGCGGCGTTATCCGCGCTGTAAACGGCGACGTCAACGACCGGGTAAGCAGCGGCGATATCCTGATCGAAATTGATAATACGCAGCAGAAAGCTGCGGTATCCCAGGCGGAAGCGACGCTGGCGCAAGCCGAAGCTATGAATGACGACGCACAGACACTGTTGCGCCGTAACACCCGCCTGCAAAAGCAAGGCACTCTGTCGGAAGGCGAATACGACCGCACGGTTGCTCAGGCGAAGAGCGCTGCCGCCAACGTTGAAGCAGCCCGTGCTGCACTGACCCAGGCTCGCGAGCAACTTTCTTACACTCAGGTCAAAGCACCTTATGCTGGCATCATTAAAGAACGCTTTGTCGAAGTCGGCGAACTGGTGAATCCGGGGCAACCACTGATGAGCGGTTATGGCATTGATGCCATGCGCGCCGTTGCAGACCTGCCACAACGTGTAGCCAGCCAGTACACCTCGCCAGAACAGATCTCAATTATTGTTAATGGCGAGTCTCTAGATGCAGCGTCAGTTACCGTGTACCCGTTCGCTGACCCTGTACGTCACAGTGTCCGCCTGCGCGCAGACCTCCCAAAAGAAGCCAGTGCCGGCATTATTCCTGGTCAGTGGGTCAAGGTACAACTGACCACAGGTGAACGCACCGGGATTGCTGTACCAGCAAATGCAGTTATCCGTCGAGGCGAATTAAGTGCCGTCTACCTCCGCGATCAGGAGCGTTCGATGATGCGTCAGGTACGCACCGGCAACACATTTGAACGCGACGGCGTGCAATGGATTGAGGTGCTGGCAGGCCTTAATGAAGGTGATGTCATTTTTGACGACGCGCTTGCACAGCTGGCACAAACCGCCAGCCAGGGCACAACGGAAGGAGAATAAGGCATGACTCAGCCATTGGGTATTTCAGGCAAAACAGCCAAAGCCTTCCAGAACTCAGCGATTACCCCGCTACTGGCCCTTGTCGGCCTGTTATTGGGCTTCTTCGCGATAATGATCACGCCCAAAGAGGAAGAACCTCAGATCGACGTGACCTTTGCTAACGTTTTTATCGGTTTTCCTGGTGCCAGTGCCCGTGAAGTCGAGCAGTTAGTCTCGATCCCGGCAGAGCAGATTCTGTCTGAAATCAAAGGCGTTGATGATATTTTCTCTATCAGCCAGCCCGGGCAGTCCATTATGACGGTGGCCTTCGAAGTGGGTGTTCCGCGCGAAGAAGCCATCCTGAATCTGTACAACCAGATCCATAGCAACAAAGACTGGTTTCCGCCTAATCTCGGTGTAATGGAGCCCGTCATTAAACCGATGGGCATTGATGATGTTCCTATCATGAGCATCACTCTGCGCAGTGACGACCCAATGGTCACCGCCAACGACCTGACCGCGATCGCCCATACCCTGGAGTCCGACCTGAAGCAGATTCCGGGTACTCGTGATATTTACACAATCGGTACCCACTCAGATGTCGTTCAGGTTCAGCTTGATCCTGCCCGTATGAATGGTCACGGACTGGCTTTCAGCGATGTCCGGAATGCTCTCCTCAGCGCCAATGTAGGCGGCTACCGTCAGACACTGGTACAAAGTAATGAAGTCATTCAGATCCAGGCTGGCAGTTTTTTACAGAACACAGATGAAGTAGGACAACTGATTGTCGGTCGCAGCGAACGTGGCCTGGTTTACCTAGCAGACGTCTCAGACATCAGCCGCTCGGCAGATGCACCCGATCAGTATGTGAGTTATCGCGCTCTCGGCATGGATTCAAGCCAGCCTGCCGTCACCATGGCTATTGCAAAACAGCCGGGAATGAATGCCATTGATATTACCCAGGGCATTGAGCAACGGCTTGAAAGCCAGAAGAACCGTTTGATTCCGGCCTCTGTCAGCGCCGAAATCACCCGTGACTACGGCATGACAGCGAAAGATAAATCCGACAAGCTGATCGCTAAGCTGCTATTCGCGACTGCGGCTGTTGTCGTACTGGTGCTGGCGACCATGAGCTGGCGCGAAGCCATTATTGTGGGCGGCGCGATCTTTATCACACTGGCAATTACCCTGTTTGCCAGTTGGGTCTGGGGTTTTACTCTTAACCGTGTGTCCCTGTTCGCGCTGATTTTCTCTATTGGTATTCTCGTCGACGATGCCATTGTTGTGGTAGAAAATATTCACCGCCACCTGCATCAGGGCGGTAAAAAGCTGCTGGAAGTCATACCTGCTGCAGTGGATGAGGTTGGCGGCCCAACCATTCTCGCGACCTTCACGGTAATCGCGGCGCTGATGCCTATGGCGTTCGTATCTGGTCTGATGGGGCCATACATGAGCCCGATTCCGATCAATGCCTCTACCGGTATGTTGATCTCACTTGTCGTCGCTTTCGTCGTAACACCATGGCTGTCATATAAACTGCTGAAAAATGTCGCAAACGATCACAGCAGCGGCCACGGCGAAGAGGAAGCTGACGGCAAGCTGCAGGCACTGTTTGAGAAGACTATGCGTCCTTTCATCGAAGGTGCTGGCGCTGCGAAAAAACGCATCATGCTGTTTGCCGGTATTACCCTGCTGATTATGGCGGCAGTGTCACTGCCCGCATTTACCGCAGTAGTGATGAAAATGCTGCCATTCGACAACAAGTCTGAGTTCCAGATCGTTGTCGACATGCCAGAAGGCACCCCGGTTGAGCAGACCCTCGCTGTGCTGGAAGCACTCTCAGAAGAACTGATGGAAGTTCCGGAAATCCGTGATGTGCAGATGTATGCAGGTACTGCCGCCCCCATCAACTTTAATGGTCTGGTGCGTCAGTACTATCTTCGTGGCCTCCCTAATCAGGGTGATATTCAAGTGAATCTCGTGGATAAACACGACCGTGACCGCCAGTCTCATGACATTGCTCTCTCTGTGCGTGAGCCACTGCAGGCCATAGGTGAACGCATGAACGCCAATGTAAAAGTGGTTGAAGTTCCGCCAGGTCCGCCCGTTATGGCCCCGATTGTGGCTGAGATTTACGGCCCGGATTACAACCAGCAGATTGAGGCTGCGAAAGCACTGCGCGCTCAGTTTGAAAGTACCGAAGACATCGTTGATACCGACGATATGATCGAAGACGACCAGAAAAAATGGCTGGTCCGTGTTGACCGTCAACGAGCTTCTCACCTTGGTGTGGCTCAGGCCAGTATCGTACAGGCGATTAACACCGCTCTGGGAGGCGAAGATGTCAGCTACCTGCACACTGAACAGCAGAAATACCCTCTACCGATCCGTCTTGAACTCTCAGAGGGTGATAAGACCGATCTCAGCAATCTGCTGACCCTGAAAGTACAGGCAGCCGACGGTAAGTACATCGCTCTGGCGGACCTGGTATCGCTGGAAGAATCAACCGTTGAAAAAACCATCTATCGCAAGAACCTGAAGCCTGTCGTATTTGTTACTGCTGATATGGCCGGTGATCTCGACAGCCCACTGTACGGTCTGTTCAGTATCGCAATGGACATGGAAGATAACGGCCTGAACTGGGAACAGTGGTTTATTCAACAGCCACCGATCGCTGACACCATTCAGATGAAATGGGACGGTGAATGGCAGATTACCTATGAAACTTTCCGAGACATGGGCATTGCTTACGGTGTTGGGATGATATTGATTTACCTGTTGGTCGTCGGTCAATTCCGTTCGTATCTGGTGCCACTGATTATCATGGCTCCGATCCCGCTGACCGTAATCGGGGTAATGCCGGGCCACGCAATCTTCGGTGCGCAATTTACCGCGACCTCGATGATCGGCATGATCGCACTGGCGGGGATTATCGTTCGTAACTCCATTCTTCTGGTCGACTTCATTAACCAGAAGGTCGATGAAGGTATGCGCTTTGAAGACGCGGTAGTGACATCAGCAGCTGTCCGTTCAAAACCAATTGTACTGACCGGCGTAGCAGCCATGATCGGCGCCTTCTTTATTCTCGACGACCCTATCTTCAATGGCCTCGCGATCTCGCTGATCTTTGGTATCTTTGTCTCGACGCTGTTAACTCTGGTTGTTATCCCGTTACTGTACTTCAGCGCGATGAAATCCCGGATCAATCAACCGGACGCAGACTGAAATACATCAATCTCTAATGTACGGTGAGATCTGCCTCGCAGATTTCACCGCACACACCACCGGTGGGTCCTACACGGCTTGTGTGTCCCTCAAGTTCCGGTAACATCGACCGATAAGCATAGAATTCCTCCTCAGATAGCACACTCCAGGTGCTAATTAACTGATCGGAGCAGACTCCGCCGCCACTGGACAAAGCAAGGATAAGCCGTGTTCTCTCGTAAGCGATTAAAGGCTCAGAGCATAAAAAACTCCGTTGTAAGGCGGATGTTTATGCACGTTATCCTGACATCGATACTGATCGGAAGCGTAACGGCAGCACTACTATTC
>JAYNJA010000097.1:9015-9952 GCA_038109705.1 Thalassolituus sp.
GGGCGTACCAGAAAGAAGCGCGCCAACAGGATGTACGCACGAACGAAATCATCGATAGCCACTCCAGTTCACTCGCCTATGCCCTGTGGCAGTTTGACCGTGAACAAGCGAATCTGATCGTCAGCGGTATGTTAAATCACAGTTCGCTGGTCTATGCCCGTGCTTCAGACAACAGCAGTATGACGGTTGAAAGCGGCAACCGCCCTTACCATACACAGGTAAAATCCCTGCCACTGATCCATAAAGATGTCAGGGTCGGTACACTGGATATCGCCTTCAACGAAAGCTACCCACTAGCCAATGCGGCTGCTCATGCATTGCCCGTTATTTCCAGCATCACGGCAGTTCTTCTGGTACTTGCTGTCATTCTGCTTTTGGTTATTCATCGGGTGGTAACTCAACGTCTGTCGCAACTCGCAGCAGCAGTTGAAAGCCGCCTGATGAATGGTATTCATGTTCCGATCACTGTTGAACCCAGTAACAACAATGATGAGATTGATCAGCTCATGCTCTCCTTCAGAAAACTCAATGAAGAATTACTCGATGAGCTCGCGCGCAACAACCGCGTACAACAACAGCTCGGACTCGCAAACTATGAACTTGAGCAGCGAGTTGAAGAACGGACACAACATCTGTCACAAACTATTGGTCGTCTGAACCAGACGGTATGTGATCTTAACGCAACTCAGGGACAACTGATCGAAGCCGAACGTCTCTCCGCACTGGGAGGTATGATCGCCGCAATTGGCCATGAAATCGAAACCCCTTTGGGTCTGTGCCTGACAATGGAATCCTGCCTGCGTAATGATCTGCTCGTGCTCCAAGAGAATATTACTGACAACAGGTCCGACGAAAAATTCGTTGCGGTGACAGAAAGTCTGGACCTTCTGCGTGAGAACCTGCGTAGAGCCACAGAGCTGATGAAAGGTTTTAAATC
>JAYNJA010000098.1:0-9898 GCA_038109705.1 Thalassolituus sp.
CAACTGTTCCATGCCGAGAAATTGTCATCGCTCGGGCAGCTGGCTGCGGGGATAGCTCATGAAATAAATAACCCGGTGTCTTATGTGCTCAGTAACTTTGAGCCGTTGGACAACTATATCAGTGGCATGACCGAACTGATTAAACTACACGATCAGTTTTCCCGTGCACTCGACCTCGGTGATGATCAATTGCATCAACAGTTACGTAACGATATTCACGCCCGTGAAGAGTCGATTGATCTGGAATTTGTACTCGAAGACGTATTTGCGCTGGTGTCGGACTCCCGCAAAGGCCTGACCCGGGTCTGCGATATCGTCAAAAACCTGAAGAATTTTGCGCATAAGGATCAATTAGAAAGCGCCGACTTCGACCTTGTTGAATGCTATCGCGACAGTATTGGTATTCTCAGTCATCAGATTAGTCAGCGTATTGAAATACGCGAGAATCTTCCTGCTCAGGCGTTGGTTCATGGCAACAGTGGGATGGTTGGTCAGGTCTTTATTAATCTGATCCAGAACGCCATACATGCGATGGATGGTAGTGGCGAGATATCGGTCAGTATGTCAGAGGGTGCCGGCATATGGGTTGTTCGTATCTGCGATAGCGGGCCGGGTATTCCAGACGAAATCCGGAAGAAAATTTTTGATCCCTTTTTTACTACCAAGCCTGTTGGCCAGGGTACCGGGCTGGGTTGATCATCGGTATACAGTATTATCGAACGACATCAGGGCAGCATTGCCGCTGAAGATGCGCCAGGGGGCGGCGCATGTTTCGTGATTCGCCTGCCGATGCTTTAAGCAGGCTTTGGGGTAGCTTTAAGAGGGAGCCTTAAGAAACTAACGCTAAGGGTGTAAATGCTTCGGCTCAAGGCGAATAAACAGTTCACCGTCTGTCTTCTGTAAGAAACCATCGTAGCAGGGATGCTTCAGATCCTGTTCTTTGCCCGGGAACCAGTGCTTCTGGTCGAACTCCATGATCTGGTCGATGCTGTCCAGTTCGATAGCATAGGTATGACCATTGGAATTAAGGATAACAACGACGGGCTTCAGCATGTCTTCAAGGCGCGCTGTTGCCTGAGAAAAAAGACGCATCAGGAGCTTCATGGTCGAGTGGCGCTCTTCTTCAAGACGCTCTAGCGCGGTTTTTTTTCCTTCATCGGTCTCTGCTAATTTCAACAGTTCTTCTGCCAGCGAGTGAATCTTTTTATGCGGTGCATCAAACTGCGCAAGAATCACTTTAAGTTCATCATCGCGTGAGCGATACGAGTCATACCAGCGGCCGAATGCACATTGGTGTGGATCGGTTGCTTTCTGAAAGTCAGAACCTGTTTCGATACTGTGCTCCAGTGCCTCAATCCAGTCGATATGATCCTGACGACGCTGTGCCATCAGCTCAACCAGTTGCTGGCATTCTTCGCGCTGGGAAGCGGCACCCATCAACCGGCTGAAGTTGTACAGACTGATCTGTTCCTGCTGGAAGGTGAAAACCCTCGTCATACCGCCTTTGCCACCTGGTACCGCATGGGCCTCAACGGCATCCAGCTCGGTGATGTAGCGGATAGCACCAACGGGCAGGGCGTATTTGGCCTGCGTCAGGTGGAAAGTAAGATAACTGCCCGCGACCATTGGCGGAGCGACTGCTGCAGCGTCTGACATAGTGGTGATCCTGAATCCAGCGTCTTATAAACCTGATTGTGAGTGTAGTTCAGGCTCAGCGCTTTACCATTCGCGATGTGTTTGGCGGCAAGTGTCTGGTGGAATATGTCTGGTGTGATGCTTTCAACGTAATCGGCTATAGCCGCCGGGCACCTGTGTCAGCCAACCATCAAGTTCAAGCTGCAGTAGCTTGGGTAACAACTCAGATACCGGACAGGCCGCACGAAGGGCGATAACATCAACGGCTGTCGGTGAAAAATCGACCAGTGAAGCGATTTCGGGTATATCGGGTGTTTTGGATAGCTCAGGAGCGGCTTCAGTCTTTGGCTGCTCGTCAAACAGTGAGGCCTGACGCGTGAGCGGTACAGAATCCAGTTGCAAGGCTTCAAGAACCTGCTGACCGTTCTCGACTAACAGTGCGCCTTCTCTGATTAATTGATGGGGGCCGCGACTCAGTGGATTGCCCAGAGCGCCCGGCACAGCCAGCACATCACGGCCATGATCGGCCGCCATGCGGGCGGTAATCATGGTGCCGCTCTGAAGACCGGCCTCGACCACCAGAGTGGCCATACTGAGCCCGCTGATAATACGGTTGCGGGAGGGAAAGTGCCTTGCTTGCGCTTTTGTTCCGGGGGCAAATTCTGTGAGAAGTAAGCCGTCAGGAGTTATGTCTCTGGCCAGATGGCGGTGACGTGCCGGGTAGATGATATCGGCACCGGTACCCATGACGGCGATGGTGCTGCCTCGAGTGACACTGATCGCGCCTGTATGGGCGGCACCGTCGATTCCAAGTGCGAGGCCACTGACCACTGTGATTCCTCGTGTCGCGAGAAAAGCTGCCGTGTCCCGTGCCCATTCCAGCGCAGCCGGGGTCGCTCCGCGGCTACCGACGATGGCGATCATCGGTCGCTGTAGTGCCGTCAGGTTACCCCGATACCAGAGCATGGTTGGCGCATCCCGCAACGAGGCCAAAGCTCCCGGATAGGGTGAGCAGCCTGCCAGCAGCAATCCCTGATCAGGATGCTGGCACCAGTTTAATGCCTTATCGAAATCCTCTGAGAGCGAATCATCATTAAAAAACTGATCACAGGCGCTGGCGTTCAGACCGGCTGCTCGGAGATCTTCAGGAGTACAGTAGGTCAGCTGAGAAGGGGCGTGATTGAGAAATGCACGGACATCGCCCAGCGCGATACTACCTACGCCTCTGATATTGCGCAGTCGCCACCAGGCATGCAGGACATCTGACGTCGGGGGAGTCTGATCCTCGCGATCAGCACGATAGGTGTCCGAATCCATGAACACGAGCCTCCGTGGCGAAGTTCAACAGCCAGAGTCCGTTCCGGCTGGGGGCTCCTGCGCTTGTTCAGTGCAGGAGCTCGAGAGGTGTATATCAGATCTGTGGGGACTCGAAGAAGTCGCCGACTTTCAGAGGGCGCTGAGCACGCATGATCAGGGCGTATGACATCTTGTCGAATACACGGAAGACCATCATGCTGCCGGCGTCTTCCGCTGGGAGCTGGACTTTTTCTTTTTCGATGCGGTCGTAAACGACTTCACCCGCTTTTTTGATCAGCATAACGTGACCCGGCTCCATGCCGTCCCGCTTGCCGCGGTTCAATGCAACCACGTCGAACTGACCCACATGAGATACGCCGTTGTTTACCGACAGAATCTTACCCGCGATGCGCTGACCCGGTGCTTTAGGAATAAAGCTCGACATCAGCGTGCGGTCTTCGGTTTCCAGCAACTGGTCACCGATTGCTACCTGTTGGTTGGTCTTTTCCAGCATCAGAGTGACAACATCGTCGGATGCAGTAACAACACTGGCTTTACCAATATCGATCGCTTCCAGTCCCAGAATTTCTTTCGTTTCAGGATCTTTGTAAAGTTTGCCCTTGCGGAAAATGCCGTAGGCATTGGCCAGTTCTGGTTGCGGCTCATCGTCGTCCAGTTCTGGCAGGCGGGCGTAAACTTTAGTGCCTGCGCCCATCAGCACGCGACCATCTGCGCCACTAATGATGTATGGCGCAGTTTCGAGATCGTTACGACCTATAATACGGTGCCCACGTAGAAAGCCCTGAATTGCGTCCATCGGGATGGCTGCGATAGCGGCTTCGATCGGTTCAACACGCGCGGTCGGAGACATTTTTACGTCACCCGGGCTCAGACGCACTGTACGGCTGGCCTGGCCACGTTCCATGACGGTGAGTTTCTGCTGACCATCAACTTCGATCAGGCCTATCACATCGCCAGGGTAGATAAGGTGCGGGTTGCGGATCTGGTTGTTCTGGTACCAGATATCCGGCCACTCCCAGGCGTTTCCTGTGAAGCGTTCGGAGATTCCCCAAAGAGTGTCACCCTTCTGTACTGTGTAGCGCTCAGGGGCGCCGGCTTTAAGTTCCAGTGCACTTACACCGGCCGAAAGGCACATCAAACCCGTAACGAGAAGACGTTTGATGGTTTTGCTCATCCTTTATTCCCTTTATTATTAGCGTTCAGGGTGACATTGAGTTTGGCAGCCACGCAGCCATATTAGCAAGTCACTACCACAAAATTCCATAAGTTCAGCATTTCTCATGGCCATACTAGATATTCTGGAATTCCCGGACCCACGTCTGCGAACCGTTGCACAACCTGTAAAAGAAGTAGATCAGCGCGTGCAGGAGATCGTCGACAACATGTTCGAGACTATGTACGACGCCCCTGGCATTGGTCTGGCGGCGACTCAGGTGAATATTCACGAACGTATCATTACCATCGACGTGTCGGAAGACAAAAGCGAGCCGTTGGTGTTTATTAACCCGGAAATCACCGTCCTCGACGGCGAAATGGAGACAATGCAGGAAGGTTGTCTGTCTGTGCCGGGTTTCTATGAAGACGTTACCCGCGTTGAGCATTGCCTGGTGAGGGCCCTCGACCGTAAAGGCGAAGCTTTCGAACTCGAGTGCACCGGCCTGCTGGCGGTGTGTATTCAGCATGAGGTCGATCACCTCGAAGGTAAGCTGATGGTGGATTATGTCTCACCAATGAAGCGCAACCGCATTAAAGGCAAGCTTGAGAAAAAGCATAAAGCCGAAGCCCGTCAGGGGAAACGCTGATCTATGTCTCTGCGCATCATTTTTGCCGGCACGCCGGACTTCGCCGCCGTACACCTGAAAGCTCTGGTCGACAGTGACCATGAGGTGGTGGCGGTATACAGTCAACCAGACCGCCCGGCGGGTCGCGGAAAAAAACTGCAGCCAAGCCCGGTAAAACAGGTTGCGCTGGAGCACGACATACCTGTGTATCAGCCGCTCAATTTTAAAGATGAAGCGGACGTCGACACACTGAAGTCCCTGAATGCCGATGTCATGGTGGTGGTGGCCTACGGCCTGCTGCTGCCAAAGAATGTGCTGGATGCCCCCAAATACGGTTGTCTTAACGTTCATGCCTCGCTGCTTCCACGCTGGCGCGGCGCTGCACCGATTCAGCGCTGCATCGAAGCGGGTGATATGGTTACCGGCATCACAATCATGCAGATGGATGTCGGCCTGGATACTGGCGATATGCTGAGCAAGGTGACGACGGGTATCAGCCTCGACGATACAGGTGGGAGTCTGCACGACCGCCTGGCGTCCATGGGACCCGACGCCTTGCTGAAGACCCTGGCGGACGTTGAAGCCGGTACTCTGGCTCCCGAGGCTCAGAACGATGCGCTGGCCAACTACGCACACAAACTGACCAAGCAGGAAGCGCTGGTCGACTGGCAACAGGATGCAGAGGTACTGGCCCGTCGTATCCGTGCTTTTAATCCCTTTCCTATGGCCTACACTCTGTTAGGAGATGAGCGGATTCGCGTGCATGCAGCTGATGCCCTTGAAAAAGCGACTCAATTGACGCCCGGCACCATCGCTAATGTAACTTCAGACGGTATCGAGGTCGCCTGTAATGAGGGTGTGCTGCGCCTGACCCGTATCCAGCTGGCCGGCAAGAAACCTATGTCAGTCGCTGAAGTGATCAATGGTCAGCCGAATCTGTTTCAGCCTTTCTATGTACTGGCCAGCGAGATCTGATCATGACTTCACCTTACGGACGCGCTCGGGCAAGTGATCTGAGCCCGCGTCACGCGGCAACCATCGCACTCTATTCTGTGATGGCAGGACAATCCCTGAACCAGGTCATTCCGGCGCTGGAAGACCGGGTCGAGCCTAATGAATACAGTTTTTTCCGGGATCTTGCATTTGGCTCCTGCCGTTGGTTTTTCCGCCTCAACGCCATCGCCAAAATGTTGCTCAAGAATCCTTTTCAGGAGGAAGACCAGGATCTTCACGCGTTACTGATTATCGGTCTCTATCAGCTGCTGATTCAGGAGAAAGCCCCTCATGCGGCGGTACATGCGACGGTCGATATCTGCGATGAAATGGGTAAGGCCTACGCTAAGCCTGTGATCAATGCCTGTCTGCGCCGCTATGGTCGTGAGTACGAAGAGATTCTGCCGCCGCTGGATGAAAACCCGGTAACGGCTACAAGCCACCCAAAATGGCTGGTGAAAATGCTGACAAAGGCCTGGCCAGAGCATTGGCAGGAGATTCTCGACAGCAATAACGAGCGTGGTCCCCTTTGCCTGCGTGTTAATGCACGTAAACTCAGCCGCGAAGATTATCTGGTGTTGCTGGCTGAGGCCGAGATTGACGCTCATGCCGGCCAGATCAGTGAAGACGCGGTTTATCTCAGCCAGAGCTGCGACGTGACCGCGTTGCCAGGGTTCGATGACGGATTCTTCAGTGTGCAGGATGAAGCGGCGCAGCTGGCTGCGCAGTTGCTGGCTCCTGTTGCTGGTGGTCGAGTGCTGGATGCCTGCTCAGCACCGGGAGGTAAAACCTGTCACCTGCTGGAGCGCAATGACATCCGCCTGCTTGCTGCCGATGCCGATGAAGAACGCATAGAACGCGTGAATCAGAACCTGCAGCGCCTTGGTCTTGTTGCTGATGTGGTTTGGGCTGATGTAAGTCAGCCGGGAGACTGGTGGGGTGATGAGCAGTTTGACGCGATTCTGCTCGATGTACCATGCTCTGCGACCGGCGTTATCCGTCGCCATCCGGATATCCGTATGCTGCGTCGGCGCGAAGATATTGAACAACTGGTAGAAGTTCAGCGCCAGATTCTGGACAATGCCTGGACGTTACTGAAGCCGGGTGGCCGTCTGCTCTATGCGACCTGCTCGGTACTGCCGCAGGAAAACAGCGACCAGATTGTACGTTTTGTTGATATGCATCCAGATGCCAGTCTGATTACACTGGACAATGACTGGGGTATGGCATGCAATGCCGGACGACAACTGTTCCCTGCCCGCGATGGGCATGATGGTTTCTACTACGCACTGCTGCAGAAAGCGGACTGATTCGGTCGTGAGTAGAGCCAGAAAGCGATAAAGGCAGCCTCGTCGGCTGCCTTTGTGCTGAATATATACTGCTGAATGCAGACGGGATTCTGATCTGATATGAAAATTATTATCCTTGGCGCCGGACAGGTCGGGGGCACGCTGGCCGAAAACCTGTCCAGCGAAAAGAATGACATCACCATCATTGATACCGACACTGACCGCCTCAGGGAGCTACAGGACAGAATCGACGTAAAAACCGTCTACGGACATGGTTCTTTTCCCCATGTACTGCGTGATGCGGGTGCCGACGATGCCGATATGCTGGTTGCTGTCACCAACTCTGACGAAACCAATATGGTGGCCTGTCAGATTGCCTATACCCTGTTTCGAACGCCGACCAAAATTTCCCGTATCCGCTCGAACGCATACCTGAAACAGAGCGAGCTGTTCAGTGTCGATGCCTTCCCGATCGATGTACTGATATCCCCTGAACAAGTGGTGACTAACTACATCAAGCGCCTTCTTGAGTTTCCCGGAGCGCTGCAGGTACTGGATTTCGCCGATAGCAAGGTTCAGCTGGTAGCGGTGAAAGCCTACTACGGCGGTCCGCTGGTGGGGCAGGCCATTGCCGCTTTGAAAGACCATCTACCCAAAGTAGAGACTCGCGTAGCAGCAGTATTCCGTCGTAATAAAGCGATTGAACCGCGTGGTGACACCATTATCGAAGCCGATGATGAGGTGTTCTTCATCGCCGCCCGTGAGCATATCCATACTGTGATGAATGAGCTGCGTCGGGCCGAAGATTCTTACAAGCGTGTCATCATCGCCGGGGGCGGTAATATTGGTTACCGTCTGGCTAAGTCGCTGGAGAAACGCTATCGCCTGAAACTGATCGAACATGGCGCTGATCGTGCGCGTTTCCTCAGTGAGAACCTCGATCGCACAGTGGTATTGCACGGCAGTGCGACGGACAAGGGCCTGCTGGAAGAAGAAAACATCGAAAACACCGACGTCTTCTGCGCTCTTACCAACGATGACGAAGTGAATATCATGGCTTCGTTGCTGGCCAAACGTCACGGTGCCCGCAAAGTAATGACCCTGATTAACAAGGCCGCATATGTTGATCTGGTGCAGGGCGGTATGATCGACGTTGCGATATCACCACAGCAGGCGACGATCGGTAGCCTGCTCACTCATGTACGCCGTGGTGACGTGGTGAATGTACACAGCCTGCGCCGTGGTGCGGCGGAGGCGATTGAGGCGATTGCTCATGGTGACCGCATGTCATCCAAGGTTGTTGGTCGCCGTGTGGGCGAAATCAAACTGCCACCGGGCACCACCATCGGCGCTATCGTACGTGGCGATGATGTGATCATGGCGCGCTCCGATGTATTGGTTGAGTCCGACGATCATGTGATTCTGTTTGTGATGGATAAGCGCCATATCGCCGATGTGGAACGACTCTTCCAGGTAGGCTTGGGCTTCTTCTGATATGCATTTCACTGTAATTGCCCGCGTACTTGGTATCTTCCTGATGCTGTTCAGTCTGACCATGCTGCCACCTATGTTGGTGTCGATGTGGTACAACGACGGCGCGACAGAAGCCTTCAGCGTCGCGATGTCACTGGTGCTGGGTATCGGTTTTTTCAGCTGGTTGCCGTTCCGCGACGTGAAGAAAGAGCTACGCACCCGAGATGGATTTATCGTGGCTGCTTTGTTCTGGTTTACCCTTGGCCTCGCCGGAACGCTGCCGTTTATGCTCGCCGAAAACCCCGGGCTGAGCTTTGCGGACGCCTTCTTCGAATCTCTTTCGGGCTGGACGACCACCGGCGCGACGGTGATGACCGGCCTTGAATACCTGCCGAAATCTATACTCTGGTATCGCCAGCAGCTGCAGTGGTTGGGCGGCATGGGGATTATCGTACTGGCTGTCGCCATTCTGCCGATGCTCGGTATTGGTGGTATGCAGCTGTTCCGCGCTGAAATGCCGGGGCCATTGAAAGACTCCAAGCTGACACCACGTATCACTGAAACCGCCAAAGCACTCTGGTATATCTACCTGTCCCTGACCGTATCCTGTGCACTGGCTTATTGGTTTGCGGGTATGAACTCGTTCGATGCCATTGCCCACAGCTTTTCGACCGTTGGCATTGGTGGCTTTTCGACCTACGACGCCTCGATCGGTCACTTCGATAGCGCCGCAATCGAGAGTATCGCCATTGTCTTTATGCTGGTGTCAGCGCTTAACTTCTCTCTGCATTTCTACGCCTGGCGTTACCGTACACTGCGCCACTACTTTCTGGATTCAGAGCTGAAGTTCTTCTTCTTCGTCATGGGCGGCGGTGCGCTACTTACTATCTCAGCATTGTGGCTCACTGATACCTACGAAATCGACAAGGCGATACGTTATGGGCTGTTCGAGCTGGTATCGGTGGCGACTACGGCGGGCTTTGGTACGGCAGACTTCGCCGGTTGGCCCGTTTTCCTGCCAGTACTGTGGTTTATGATGGCCTTTATCGGTGGCTGCGCCGGATCAACAGGCGGCGGCATGAAAGCCATCCGAATCCTGCTGGTATTCAAGCAGGGCGTACGTGAGATTCACCGTCTGATCCACCCTAACGCCATCATCCCGGTGAAACTGGGCAAGACTCCGGTCTCTGATCGTATTCTTGAATCCGTCTGGGGTTTCTTTGCGCTCTATGTTGTGACCTTTATGGTGATGATGCTGGCCCTGATGGCTACAGGTCTTGATCAGGTCACCGCCTTCTCCGCCGTTGGTTCCTGTCTTAACAACTTAGGCCCAGGTTTAGGCGAGGTTGCGGCGCACTACGGTAACATCTCTGATACCGCTAAATGGATTCTGGCCCTGACCATGCTGCT
>JAYNJA010000099.1:0-9714 GCA_038109705.1 Thalassolituus sp.
AACCCGTTGATTCGGTTAGGCTTTACGGTACCCCGCTCCGACAAAACGCGCAAGCACGAAAACAAAGCGTGCCAGATTTGCCCGAAAAGTCCAAGTCATACTGTATGGATAACCACCCCTTCTTTACATTCACTGGATACAAGGATGGCAGAATCAAAAACGCCGGGCATTGCCCGGCGTTCTGATATTGCTTTGCGCTCTCTATTTTAAGACTTCGACCAGGTCGTTCCTTCTGGTCCGTCTTTGAGCACGATGCCTTTGGCAACCAGCTCATCACGCACAGCATCCGCGGTGGCGAAGTCTTTGGCTTTTTTGGCTTCGAGACGCTTCTGGATCATTTCTTCGATCCACCCTGCTTCGTCGCCTGCGCCTGATTGCAGGAAGCTTTGTGGGTCTGACTGCAGGCAGCCAAGTACGCCACCCAGATAACGCAGCTGGCCTGCCAGTGTTGCCTGCTCGTCGCCTGAGGCTTTGTTCAGGTCGCGTACTAAATCGAACAGTACGGCGATGGCGACTGGGGTGTTGAAGTCATCATCCATAGCCGCGTGGAAGCGCGCGCTGTAGTCGTTGTCGATGTCGTTGATCTCGCCAACCGGCACGTTCAACAGTGCGTTGTAGAAGCGTTCGAGTTTGGTCTGGGCTTCTTTCAGGCTATCTTCTGAATAGTTAATGGCACTGCGGTACTGGCTCGACAGCAGCAGGAAGCGCACAACTTCTGCTGGGTATTTGTCGAGAATTTCGCGAATAGTGAAGAAGTTGCCCAGTGATTTGGACATCTTTTCGCCGTCTACGCGCACTGCCCCAGCGTGCATCCAGGTGTTGACGTATTTTTTGCCAGTCGCAGCTTCTGACTGGGCGATTTCGTTCTCGTGGTGCGGGAATTTGAGGTCCGGCCCACCGCCGTGAATATCGAAGGTATCGCCCAAGCAGCAGGTCGACATTGCAGAGCATTCGATGTGCCACCCCGGGCGGCCGATGCCCCATGGGGAATCCCAGTGTGGCTCTTCAGGCTTGGCGGATTTCCAGAGCACGAAGTCGAGTGGGTCTTCTTTTACGTCACCCACTTCTACTCGCGCACCAGCTTCGAGCTCATCGAGTACTTTACCAGAGAGCTGGCCGTAACCCTCGAATTTACGAACGCGGTAGTACACGTCGCCATTATCAGCCGCGTAGGCAAAACCTTTTTCGATCAGGGTTTCGACCAGCGTAATAATGTCGGCGATATGGGCTGTCGCTTTCGGCTCGGCGTCCGGCTTTTCGATGCCGAGCATCTCGGAGTCTTTGTGCATTTCGGCGATAAAACGCTCGGTGAGTGCATCAAAGGCTTCGCCATTTTCGTTAGCGCGCTTGATAATTTTATCGTCGATATCAGTGATATTACGGATGTAATTCACGTCGAATCCGCGATGACGCAGGTAACGCGCGATCACATCGAACGCGACCATGACACGGGCATGCCCCAGGTGACAGAAGTCGTAGACAGTCATTCCACACACGTACATGCCGACCTTGCCGGGTACGAGTGGTTTGAATTCTTCTTTCTGTCGAGACAGGGTATTAAAAATCTTCAGTGTCATGTTTTTTCCAAATATATCTTTTTATCAAGCGTGAACGACGCAGGAAGTGCGAGGCGGAAGTAGATTCAGAAAGCAGAGTTTACTGGTGTAAATGAGCATTTCTGAATCTGCTTCCAACAAAGCAATTGCAAGGCAGTTAGCTTGACAGGGATTTGTCTTCGCGAAGCCCAATCGTTAAGTTAAAAATCGGTTTTTCAGGGGTGTGATCAAAACGATCCGCCACGTAGTAGCCTTCACGCTCAAACTGGAAGTTAGCTTCTGCATCAACTGTAGCCAGCGCAGGTTCGATGTAGGCAGTGATGACTTCCAGTGAGTCTTTGTTCACGTGTTCCATAAAGTCCCCTTCTTCTTTGTCCGGGCTGGCACTGGTGAACAGACGTGAATATTGGCGCAGCTCGGCTTCTTTGCATTCTGTTGCAGAGACCCAGTGCACAACGCCTTTTGGCTTAACACCGTCTTCCGGATCAACACCCAGGGTATTTTCAATCAGGTTGGCGCGCACCAGCGTAACGTTGCCGGCGTCGTCTTTCTCGTAGCCAGTACATTCAAGCACGTAAGAAAAGCGCAGGCGGATACGGTTGCCCGGCGTGAACTTCTTCTTAAATTTCTTGCTGTACTCTTCTTTGAAGTCGTCCTGGTCGATCAGCAGTTCACGTGTAAACGGGATGTCACGCGTACCGAGATCCAGTTCAGGATGGAACGGCGCTGCCAGCAGTTCTTTGTGATCTTCTGGCAGGTTTTCAATCACGACTTTCAATGGCTTGAGCACGGCCATAGCACGCGGCGCATTCTGGTTCAGGTCGCTACGCACGGCGTGTTCGAGCATCGCAACATCGACCATGCCGTCACTGCGGGTCACACCGATCATGTCGCAGAAAGTGCGGATTGAGCTTGGGGTGAAACCACGACGACGCATGCCTGAGATGGTTGGCATACGTGGGTCATCCCAGCCAGAAACAACCTGTTCGTCTACAAGGGCTTTCAGCTTACGCTTAGAAGTCACGGTGTAATCGAGGTTCAGACGGCCAAATTCATACTGTTTTGGCTGCGCAGGTACTGGCAGATTCTCGATAAACCAGTTGTACAGTGGCTTGTGGTCTTCGAACTCCAGCGTACATACGGAGTGCGTAATGCCTTCGATGGCATCTGACTGACCGTGGGTAAAATCGTAGGTTGGGTAGATGCACCATTTATCACCTGTCTGGTGGTGATGCACCTTGCGGATACGGTACATGATCGGATCACGCAGGTTCATGTTTGGCGATGCCATGTCGATTTTAGCGCGCAGTACTTTCGCACCTTCGTCGAACTCACCAGCACGCATACGCGCGAACAGGTCGAGGTTTTCTTCTACGCTGCGATCACGGAACGGGCTGTTTTTACCGGCTTCAGTCAGCGTGCCGCGGTATTCACGGGCCTGCTCAGCCGTCAGGTCACAGACGTAGGCGTTACCTGCTTTGATCAGTTCAACGGCCCAGTCGTGCAGCTGGTCAAAATAATCAGACGCATAGTGAATCTCGCCGGCCCAGTTGAAGCCCAGCCATGTAATGTCGTCCTTGATCGCGTTGATGAATTCCTGGCTTTCTTTTTCAGGGTTGGTGTCATCAAAACGCAGGTTACATGCGCCACCAAACTGCTCTGCTACGCCAAAGTTGAGGCACACGGATTTTGCGTGGCCGACGTGAAGATAACCATTCGGCTCAGGTGGGAAACGAGTCACCACAGAGCTGACGCGACCGGCGTCGAGGTCGTCCTGAATGATTTTGGCGATGAAATTGTTGCTGGCAGGTGCAGTAGATTCAGTCATAGCGTTCCGTATCTGTACAGAAATCGGGCATTGGTAAACTGTAGCAGCCGACATTCATGCCCGGCGGCCATGTCAGCCCATAAAAAAGGCGCTATTATACGCGCTCGAACCCCGTAAGGGATAGCCGACGAATTACAGAGATTGCATATGATTCTGCTGAAAACCAATTTTGGTGACATCAAAGTTGAACTGAACCACGAGAAAGCTCCTAAAACTGCCGCTAACTTCGAGCAGTATGTGAAAGAAGGCTTCTACGATGGCGTTATTTTCCACCGTGTAATCGACGGTTTCATGGTCCAGGGCGGTGGTATGGAGCCAGGCATGAAGCAGAAAGTGACCCGCGAGCCTATCGAAAACGAAGCCGACAACGGCCTGAAGAACGAAGTTGGTACACTGGCAATGGCCCGCACCATGGACCCACACTCTGCCAGCGCTCAGTTCTTCATTAACGTGGCTGATAACGCGTTCCTGAACCACACAAGCAAAGACTCTCAGGGCTGGGGCTATGCCGTATTCGGTAAAGTTGTAGATGGTATGGACGTGGTTAACCGCATCAAGGGTGTGCGTACCACAATGGCGATGGGCCACCAGGACGTGCCAGCGGAAGACGTAATCATCGAGAAAGCTGAAATCATCGAATAAGTCGTTCCCATGACTCATTACTTTATTTCAGACCTGCACCTGCAGGCCGACCGCCCCGCTATGACCGAAGGCTTCTTCGGCCTGCTGGAGCGTCTTGATGATGCGGAAGCACTGTACATCCTCGGCGACTTCTTCGAAGTCTGGATCGGTGATGATTACAGCGATGCGTTCGTTGAACGCATTAAGTCGTCTCTCAAGGCGCTGAGTCAGAAAGGCACAGAGATTGTGTTTATGCACGGTAACCGTGATTTTCTGATGGGTGACGGGTTCGCCGCTGATTGCGGCGGCCGGATGATGGCAGAAGGCACAGTGATCAGCGTCGGAGACGACACAGCTCTGCTGCTGCATGGCGACAGCTTGTGTACCCGCGATGTCGAGTACATGAAGATGCGCCAGGTGTTCCGTAACCCTGCGTGGATCGCCGATGTGCTGTCGAAGTCGATCCCGGAGCGTATTGCGTTGGGCCGTCAGGTGCGCTCAGAAAGCAAAGCCGGACAACAGATGAAGGCCGATAACATCATGGATGTCACGCCGGAAGAAGTTGATCAGGCTCTGACAGACGCTGGCGTCAGCCGTATGATTCATGGCCACACCCACCGCCCGGATACCCATCGCTGGGACCACAACGGTGAAGCGCGCGAGCGCATTGTTCTGGGCGACTGGGGCGATGATCATGGTTGGTTGATCCGCTGGGATGCTGGCTCTGAGCCAACACTGGAGAAGTTCGGGTTCTGACCCGGACCTTCCAGCTTCAGAGCGACTATGTCAGCTAAAGCACTGCGGTCAGCTCAAACACTGCGAACTATCACCCTCACAGTGCTTGCGCTGATTGCTTTTGCGGGCAATTCGGTGCTGTGCCGATTGGCACTTAAAAGCGACGCCATTGACCCGACCAGTTTCACCTTACTCCGTATTCTCTCCGGGGCCGCATTTCTGGCGGCGCTTGTTTTTGTCACTCAGCGAACGTCTGAAGCCATTAAGAAACCACCGATATCTTCAGGCAACTGGCCTTCTGCCATCGCCTTGTTTACTTATGCTGCGGGCTTTTCTTTTGCGTACATCACAATGGATACCGGTGCCGGTGCTCTGGTTCTGTTTGGCTTTGTGCAACTGACCATGATTCTGATCAGCCTATACAAAGGCACCCGGCTATCACTGGGAGAATGGTCTGGGGGATTTATGGCATTCGCAGGGCTGGCTTACATGTTGGCACCCGGTGCTGATGCACCTTCGTTGATGAGCTTTACCCTGATGGCAGCGGCTGGAGTTGCCTGGGGCGTTTATACCCTCCGGGGTAAAGGCTCCAGCGCTCCCCTTGCCGATACGTGTGGTAATTTCATCCGTGCCTCTGTAGCGGCTGTTGGGTTGTCCGCCATAATGCTGATGCTGCCTGATAGCGACATACACTTGAATGCAGACGGCGCCCTGCTCGCACTCGCATCCGGAATACTGGCCTCAGGCGCAGGGTATGCGATCTGGTATACGGTATTACCGAAGTTAGACGTCAGCCGGGCGGCGGTCATTCAGCTGTCAGTACCTGTTATTGCCGCCCTAGGTGGTGTGATCTTCAGCGGAGAGCCCATAACACAAACCTTTATGATTGCGTCGATTCTGGTGTTGGGTGGAATTTTACTGGTGATTATCAGCCGAAACCGCTGATATCGGAGGCAGAATCACGCGCCGAAAAGCTGAGGTTCAGGTTCGAGGCTGACTTTAAACTTTGCCTGCACCGCCTGCTGAACTTCTTTTTCCAATGCGCGCACATCCTTTAGCGATGCGTCGCCCGGTGCCGTCAGTACCAGCGCCTGCTTTTCGTACATGGCCACAGGGCCAAAGGCCTTACCGCGAAAACCACACTGATCGATCAGCCAGCCTGCTGCGAGTTTTATGCCGTGCAGCTGAGGATAAACCGGCAGCGTGGGATGTGCCTGCTTAAGCGTATCAGCCTGCTTTTTTGATACCACGGGGTTCTGAAAATACGAGCCAGCATTGGGGATCTGCGCGGGGTCGGGCAGTTTTGCCTGACGAGTGGCGACAACTGCAGAAATCAGTTCTTCAGCGGTGAGCGAGCCAGCATTCAGCTGATCCAGCGGTGCGTAATTCAGTACTGGCGCAAAGGCTTTCTTCAGAGCAAAGCGCACACGAAGAATAATAAAGTCACTCTTCAACTCACGCTTAAAGACTGAATCACGATAACCAAAACGGCATTCTGCTGCAGTGAAGGTACGTAGTTGCTGTGTACTGAGCTGATAACCCGTAACGGATTCGATCAGCTCGCCGACTTCGACGCCGTACGCACCGATGTTCTGTACCGGGGCTGCGCCGACTGTGCCGGGAATCAGAGCGAGATTTTCCAGCCCGTGGCCGAACTCAGTACTTTGTTTCACCCATTGATGCCAGTTCATACCGGCATCCACATCAACAACAACTCTGTCAGCGGTTTCACGCACCTTACTAATCGCTCGGGAGCTGGCCTTAACCACCAGATTGTTCAGCGTCTCAGGCATAAGCACATTTGAACCACCGCCCAATACAACAGCCGTTAACGAAAGCGCTGCGCCTTTTCGCAACAGATCTTGCAGGTCAGTCAGATTATCAAACTCTGCATAGGCGTCTGCGACGCACTGCAGCCGGAGTGTATTGGCATTGGTCAGATCGAAGTTGCGCTGAAGCTGGGTCAAGGCTGCTGGCTCTTAATCATCAGAGGCTACTGTAGCCGTCGTTTTTTCTCGCAGGCGCTGCTGGATATCGAGAATAAGCCCGTCGCAGGCGTCTTCGATCAGGTCGAGTACGTGGCGGAATCCAGCCTCGCCGCCATAGTATGGATCTGGCACTTCGTGCTCATCGAAGCTGCGACCAAATGCCCGCAAGAACAACTTGGGTGCTGTGCCGCCCGTGCGGGCCTGAATGGCTTTCAGATCGTCGTAGTTTGAACGGTCCATCGCCAGTACGTAATCGAACTCTTCAAAGTCTGCTTCACAGACCTGACGTGCCTGCAGGTCAGAAATATCCACGCCACGAGCAAGTGCTGCTTTCTGTGAACGAGGATCAGGTGCCTTGCCGGTATGCCAGTCTGCGGTACCTGCAGAATCCACTTCGACCACATCACTCAGGCCCTCTTCTTCCAGGCGCGCAAGAAACACACCGTGCGCGGTTGGCGAGCGGCAGATATTACCCAGACAGACGAAGAGTACTTTTACCATGTGTCCATCACTTCCGGCTTATGCGTTATTGGATGCGCCCTGCGCTTTCTCGAGCTTTTCTTCTTCACTCATTTTACGCGCTTCACCTTCGAGCATGACAGGCACGCCGTCCTGGATCGGGTAGGCAAGACCATCAAAGGTACACAGCAGCTCGCCTGCTTCACGATCCAGTTTAAGTTTGCCTTTGCACTGAGGGCAGACCAGCATACTGAGGAGTTGTTTATCCATGATGTTTTACCAATGTTGAAATCAGATGAATCAGTTTCTGCTCGGTGGCAGCAGTCGGCTTTGCCGTTACCTGCAGGAATCCAGTGCGAGGCAGATGAAAGTTTTTGCATTTTACCCAGTCTTTCTCTGTCATGACGACAGGCAGATCATCATTAAAGGTGATATCCGCTGCCTGAAAGGCGTGATGATCAGGGAATGGATGTTCAATAATATCTGCGCCCAGGGATCTGAGCGTTGTAAAAAATCGCTGAGGATTTCCAATACCGGCAACCGCATGTAGCTTCATGCCTTTCAGTTCCGCAAGATTGAGGTCTCTGCCAGCAAGCACCAACGACTCTGCCGCAATGCTGAAGTCTTTACCATTAACAAGGTGCAGGTCGATACTTTTCAGGCGTGACACAGGCTCACGCAACGGGCCTACAGGCAACAACCAGCCATTTCCAAAGCCCCGCGTAACATCGCTGATAACAATTTCCGCATCGCGGGCCATGGCGTAATGTTGCAATCCATCGTCGGCCAGTACCAGATCAACTTTACCCGCCAGCGCATCGACCGCGCGACTGCGCTTAGGGTCGACCACGACATCGATTCCCCGGCCTGCCAGCAGCGCCGGCTCATCACCACACTCCGCAACAGGCGTATCTGCGTCCACCGTCAAAGGATACACCTCGCTTTTACCGCCGTAACCGCGTGATACAACGCCGATGCGGATATTCTGGCGCGTCGCCAGCTCTGAAAGGAGTGTAATTAACGGAGTCTTACCGGTGCCGCCGATGGCGAGATTTCCAACAACCAATACAGGCACCGTATTGGCTTGAGCAGGCACCAGATAGTAATACCAGCGACGTAACCGGCTGATCAGAGCAAACAAAACCCACAGAGGCAGTAGCCAGAGGTTGCCCAGCGCACTGCCATACCAGTTTTTTTCTATTCTGGATGCAAGGCCGCTGGGGGCTTCTGGAGCGGATGCCACGTCAGGCCTCAGCAAACTGCATAGAATGAAGCTGTGCGTATGCGCCCTGCTTAGCCAGAAGATCTTCGTGAGCACCCTGCTCTACGATCTTACCGGCATCCACTACCACAATATTATCGACGCTTTCGATGGTGCTTAAGCGGTGTGCGATGACCAGAGTGGTTCTACCCTTCATGACCTCTTCCATCGCAGCCTGAATATGACGTTCAGATTCGGTATCCAGCGCCGAGGTCGCCTCGTCGAGAATAAGAATCGGAGCATTTTTCAGAATGGCTCGGGCAATGGCAATGCGCTGACGCTGGCCACCTGACAGCATAACGCCATTTTCACCCACCTGAGTGTCGTAACCTTCGGCCAGACCTTCGATAAACTCGTGAGCGTGAGCAGCTTTCGCGGCGCGGATAATGTCCTCGTCAGAAGCACCTTCCAAACACCCATAGGCGATGTTGTCACGGATTGAGCTGTTAAACAGAGTGACCTGCTGAGACACGATAGCGATCTGATCGCGCAACGAGTCCAGCGTCAGTTCGCGGATATCCTGGCCGTCGATTTTCAGCTGACCGCCCGTCAATTCATAGAAGCGTGGCAATAGGTTAACCAGCGTTGTTTTACCGCTGCCTGAACGGCCAACAAAAGCAACGCTTGAGCCTGCAGGCACGTCGAGATCGACTGCTTTGACTGCATCAGTTGCCGCCTGAGGGTAGCGAAAGGTTGTACCCTCAAAGGTGACATGACCAGCACTGCGAGACAGTTCTACCGTGCCCGTATCCTGTTCAGACGGAGCATCCATAACATTAAATACGGATTCCGCGGCGGTAAGCCCTTTCTGAATAATTGAATTCACGTCAGTCAAGGCCCGCAGAGGCTTAGCAATCAGTGAGGCTGCCGTAATAAACTGCAGAAATTCTGCTGGGGTCATGCTACCGGCAGCAACGCGCTGAAACATCAGATAAATCATCACACCCAGGCCAACGGCAATAACCTGCTGAGACAGCGGAACACTGATCGCATTAGTCAGAGCAAACTTCATCACCTGCTTGCGGTTATCGTCACTCGCCTTTAAGAAGCGCTTTTCTTCAACGTCTTTGGCGTTATACGTCCGGACTTCGCGATAGCCGTTGATGGTTTCATTCGTTACCTGGGTTACCTGCCCCATCGACTTCTGAATGCGACCACTGTAACGGCGGAAAAACTTACTCGAGAGCGCAACCAGAACACCAATAATCGGCACGACAACAAGGAATATGCCCGTGAGAACATAGTCCAGCCAGATCAGGTAACCCA
>JAYNJA010000100.1:0-1124 GCA_038109705.1 Thalassolituus sp.
CCTGAGCTATCTCCGGAGCATGCCTGATCTCAAGTCTGAGTGGTGACATGGCATAGCCGATGCAAGTGTCGGTATTACGAACTAATAAATCCGTAATACCGGATCAGACCAACAGCTAACTTTTAAAACAGTACTTGGGGAAATCCTATGGCGATCAGAAAGAACTTTATTGCAGGTGCAGCCTCGCTGCTTGTTGCGGGACTGTTCAGCGCGGCAACTGCGGTGGCAGAACCACTTAAGATTGGTTACAGCGACTGGCCGGGCTGGGTTGCCTGGGAGATCGCAATTGAAAAAGACATGTTTGCCGAGGAAGGCGTGGATGTTCAGTTTGAGTGGTTTGATTACGTAGCAAGTATGGATGCTTTTGCAGCTGGTCAGCTGGACGCGGTTGCTATGACAAACGGTGACGCGCTGGTTACAGGATCGACTGGTGCCAAAAACGTAGCAATTCTGATTAATGACTACAGCAACGGTAATGACATGGTGGTCGCTGCTGCGGGTATCAGCACCATTGCAGAATTGAAAGGCAAGAAAGTGGGTGTAGAGATTGGCTTTGTTGGCCATTTACTGCTGTTAAATGCTCTTGAAAAGAATGGCATGACCGAGGCCGATGTTGAACTGGTGAATGTACCAACCAACGAAACACCTCAGGTGCTGGCATCCGGTCAGGTAGACGCCATCGTCGCCTGGCAGCCAAACTCAGGTCAGGCATTGAACCTGGTACCGGGTTCCAAGCGAGTGTATTCAAGCGCTGATGAACCGGGTCTGATTTACGACGTGCTGGCGGTTGCTCCGGAAAGCCTGGCAGCTAACCGCGCTGATTGGATGAAGGTTCTGAAGGTTTGGTATAAGGCAGTAGATTATCTGAAAGATCCAAAAACCTCGGATGAAGCGATCAGCATTATGGCAGCTCGTGTGGGTATCCCGCCGTCTGAATATAAAGGCTTTATTGAAGGTACTAAAATTCTGACTTTGGAAGAGGCTCTGCCATTTATGGAAAAAGCCGAGGGCTTCAAGTCTCTGTATGGCTCTACCAAAATCGCCGATGTATTTAACGTAGCTAACGACGTTTACGGCGAAGAACAGCCGATTGATGAATACATCGACGCAAGTCTGATGAAGGC
>JAYNJA010000100.1:1224-9085 GCA_038109705.1 Thalassolituus sp.
TGTGCCTTCGATCTGGTTATCTCCTCCCAGTTTAATGAGGTTGTTATGCAGCTGATTGCAGTAAACAGAAAGCTTGAACCGGGTCGTAGACGGGTTGTTGCTTTAATGAGTTTTATCCTGCCTCTGCTGATCTGGTCTGCAGTGAGTTATCTGCCGTTTATGTGGCACCCGCAGATGAAGATTACCGATCCCGGTTCAGTCAGCTACTTTCGTGAAGACATGCTGGTGGATCGCGACGTATTTGACCGTGAATACCAGAAAGCCCAGGAAGCAGAAACTGCACTCCCGGATGGTGATCGCGCGAACCCCGTGTATTTACCCGCGCCCCACGAAGTGGCGACCGCATTCGTTACCGCGTTTACGACTGAGCCACAGCGTCGCAGTGAGAGTTGGTTGCATGAGAGCCTGTGGAGCAGTATTCAGGTGATCTTCTGGGGGTTTGTTCTCTCATCCATTATTGGAATTCCGCTAGGGATTCTGGCGGGAACCTACGATTTCTTTTCCCGTTTGTTTGAGCCTTTTATTGAGTTTTTCCGTTACTTGCCGGCACCGGCGTTTGGTGCGCTGGCGGTAGCCATTCTCGGCATCTATCAGGCCCCAAAAATCGCGATTATTTTTATCGGTACCTTCTTTCAACAGGTGCTGGTGGTTGCAAATACCACACGCAAGCTTGATCCATCATTGCTCGAAGCGGCACAGACGCTGGGCGCCGGTAATAAGTCGATGCTGTTCCGTGTCGTTGTTCCGGGCATTCTTCCTGATCTCTACCGGGACATCCGTATTCTGTTGGGCTGGGCCTGGACCTACCTGATTGTTGCCGAGCTTATAGGCACAAGTTCTGGAATTACCTGGTTTATTACACAGCAAGCGCGCTACAAAAACTTCGATAACGTATTCGCGGCCATCATTATGATCGGCATCCTTGGTCTGACTATCGACCTGTTACTCGCCTGGATTGGACGTCGTCTCTTCCCTTGGCAGCGTGAAGAGAAATAAGGAGGCGATATGTCCGATATTAAAGCCAATAATCTGCCAAGTTATCTTGATCAGGCTCCCGAGGTTAAAGACCGTTTTGATCGTTTAAAACAGCGTCCGGTAACTCTTGAAGTAAAAGGATTGAATAAGCAGTTTAAGGGACTGGCTGGGCCAGTAACTGCATTGAAAGATATCAATCTCAAGATCCATAAGCGTGAGTTTGTTTGTGTGATCGGGCCCTCTGGGTGCGGTAAATCCACGCTGATCCGTATTCTCGCAGGTCTTGAACAGCCAAGCAGTGGTCAGGTTCTGCTTAACGGAGAAGAGGTCACTAAACCCGGCCCGGAACGGGGCATGGTGTTTCAGGGTTATACCCTGTTTCCGTGGCTGACAGTCAAAAAGAACATCATGTTCGGCTTAATCGAGAGTGGCTATGACAAGGGCACAGCTGAATCAGAAGCACGCGAGTGGATCAGTCTGATTGGCCTTGAAAAGTTCGAGAACAGTTATCCGCATCAGTTGTCTGGCGGTATGAAACAGCGTGTTGCCATAGCCCGTGCATTGGCGAACCGGCCGAAGGTGCTTTTAATGGATGAACCGTTTGGTGCGCTCGATGCCCAGACGCGGGCGAAAATGCAGGCCTATCTGCTCGAAATCTGGAAGAACATTGATATCACTGTGTTCTTTATTACCCATGACCTCGATGAGGCAGTGTATCTGGCTGACCGGATTCTTGTGCTTAAAGCGAATCCGGGCGAAGTGCAGGAAATTGTTGAAGTGCCTGTGCCTCAGCCGCGTTCGCCAGGTCAGTTTTTATCGCCAGAGTTTCTTGCTACCAAACAGCACATCGAAGAGCTTATACATCCGCCGCAGGATGAGGACGATGATGATCGTATGAATCTCGTCCGTATGGTGCATGTGGATGACGACGTTGGGAGCGTTTTCTGATGTATCAGCTGAGTCATATGACCTGGGAAGAAGTTGCTGATGCTGTGCGTTCTGGCATTGATACAGCCCTCTTACCCATAGGCGCAACTGAGCAGCATGGCCCGCATATGGGGTGCGGTATGGATACCGCGATCGCGCATAAATTATGTGCCGATGTTGCCAGAAGTACTGTCGATCAGGCTCCGTTTATTCTGCTGCCAACCTTACCTTATGGTTGCTCAGTCGGACACTCTAAGCGCTGGCCAGGCACATTAGCTCTGAACCCTAAGACGTTAATTGATGTTATTTCTGATATTGGCGATTGGGTACATGCGAGCGGTATCCGACGTTTAATTATGGTCAATGGTCATGTAACGAACGAAGCGCCGTTACGCTGCGGGCTCGAAATATTACGGGCTAAGCACGATGGTTTTATGGTGGCGCTTGTGAATACCGCGCAGATCTCTGCTCGCGTTAAAAAAGCACATTTTGCTGATGCCGATGATTGGCATGCGAACGATGCTGAAACATCACTGATGCTGCATCTCTATCCTGAGATAGTTCGCGTAGAAAAACTCGACGTTGCTGATGACGAAGACCGCACTGACGGATGTGTTTTTGCGCACCCGGTGAACCGCACCAGCCGCAATGGTGTTACTGGGACGCCATCGACAGCGTCAGCAGAAAAGGGAATGCAACTTTATCAATGGATGTGTGATGACCTGATGGAGGTGGTAAACCACGCGGTACGTGAAGAAGCCCCTTTGAATCAGAGCTACAACGAATCTCTTGTTAATTAAGTCCGGACGGTAAGCTCAAATGATCAAATATAAATCTGATAGCGAAATCAGCAGTATTCAGGACGATCTGCAAAGCAAAGGCGTGAAGTATTGCATGGGAACCTATGTTGATATTCACGGCATTCCGAAAGGGAAGGTAGTACCCATTTCTCATCTGCATCATATGGCGCATGGCTCAGAGCTTTATACTGGTTACGCACTGGATGGTTTGGGGCAGGCACCTAACGATGATGAGATCGCTTCGGTCCCGGATCTGGATCATATTATCCAGATGCCGTGGCAGCCAGAAATTGCCTGGATGCCAGCGGACAACACCCTGTACGGCGAACCTTATATGCTAAATACCCGGGTGCTCCTGAAGTCAGTGTTGGAGCAGGCTAAAGAGCTGGGGTATGGCATGAACCTGGGCATTGAGGCGGAAGTATTTCTGCTCAAGAAAAATGACGATGGTAGCCTGACCCCGCCAGACCCGGACGACAAACTAAAGAAGCCCTGTTATGACACACAGTCATTTCTGAGCAACTTCAGCTGGTTGGATAGAATGGCCACCAGTATCAACGACCTTGGCTGGGGCCTGTATTCGTTTGACCATGAAGATGCCAACGGTCAGTTTGAATTCGATTTTAATTATGCCGATGCGGTAACGACCTGTGACCGTTTTACTTTCCTGAAAATGATGGCAAAAGAGTACGCCAAGCAGGAAGGCTTGCTGGCGACCTTTATGCCTAAACCCTTCTCGAATAAAACCGGCAACGGTGCGCATTTTAATATGTCCCTCTACGATCTTGAGACGAAAGAGAACCTGTTCCAGTGCAAGCCTTCGGAAGATCCTCAGGGCCTGGGTTTAACGCCGCTCGGTTATCAGTTTATCGCGGGGATTCTTAAGCACGGCCCGGCTCTGTGCGCGGTCTTTGCGCCGACAGTCAATTCCTACAAGCGCCTGGTTCGCCAGGGCGACATGCCGTATTTCACCTGGGCGCCTGTATTTAACTCTTATGGTTCAAATAACCGTACTAACTCGGTTCGGGTGCCTATGGGCGGGGGGCGCTGTGAGTCCCGTAATGCTGATGGTGCAGTGAATCCGTATCTCGCGTGTGCTCTGGTTTTAGCGGCTGGCCTTGAAGGTATTCGCGAGAATCTCGATCCCGGTAAGCCGCAGGAAACCAACTTGTATGAGCTGACTGAAGCTGAGCGGGAAGAGCGTGGTATCGGCTTTTTACCCCGAACTCTTGATGAGGCCATCACAGCCTTTGAAGCCGATCCGTTTGTTGAGCAGGTTCTGGGCAAAGAACTGAAGGCGGAGTTTGTACGTTACAAAAGGGAAGAATGGAATGAGTACCACAGAGCTGTCAGTGCATGGGAAATTGAACGTTACAGCCATCTTTTCTGAGCAGGAGCAACAGAGCAATGAATCATAAGGATCAACTAAGCCGGATCAGTATTTCACTTCCGGAGTCGTTGCTTGATGGCCTGGATGCCATGGTCGCTGGGAGAGGCTTTGAAAGCCGCTCTCAGGCGATCTGCGATATGATTAATCGTGAGCTGAATGAGCATCGAGCAGAGACCGGCGATGAGGTCATGACCGGCACACTGAACATCGTGTACAACCACGCCACGCCCGGATTACATAAAAAGCTGCACGACCTGCAGTATCGCTATATCGACGAAGTGATCAGTAATCTCAGCGTAAACCTGACGGATACCAACACCATGGCGGTATTGTTGGTTCAGGGGCCTGCACAGCGGCTCCGTTATATCGCCGACCAGATGATCAGTCTGCGCGGTGTTACCCACGGTAAGTTGTTACTGAATTCCTATCTGATTCCGCCGATTCACCCGCTGCCTGCAGAGGCTGCACCCGGCAGAAAGGAATCAGCGACGCTTTAACCACTGAGTAATCGCTGTCCAGCGGTTTGCGACCAGAGCCGCAAAGATCAGGCCGCAGCCGGCCAGCTGGCTCAGCGCCATCTGTTCTCCGAACCATAGCGCGGCGAAAATCGCCGTCCATACCGGCTCCACGATCATAATCACGGCGGCATGGGCCGGAGTCGTCAGACTTTGAGCGTAGGTCTGTACAAAGAAGCGCGCTGCTGTGCCTATGGTGATACTCAGAATTAACCACCACCACATTTCGCCTGTCCAGACGGACGGCCAGCTTTCAGTAAAGACCGACAATGTCAGGGCAACGATCCCTACAATCGACAGTTGTATCGAACTCAGGGCCAGCGCCGGAACATGCGCGGCGGCGCGACCGTTCATGATGAATGTCAGAGACAGCATCAGGGCCGACAAAAAGAACAGAACCTGGCTCATCTCAGGCCGGAAGCCGTGTTGGAGTGATAGCATCCCGAGCCCGATAAACGCCAGCGGCTGAGCTATCAGGCTGGCCTGGCTCATCTTATCGCCGAAGAAGATCCGGCTGACCAGAGGTACAAGAACGACAGCCAGGCTAGTAATAAAACTGCCTTCTCCCAGATGGGTTGCACTGAACAACCCCAGTACCCAGGTGCTCATCGCCACACCAAAGAGCAGGCCAACAGCCGACGACGCCTTCCATTGCTTTGCTGTTAATCGGCCCAGTGCCGGGGCTCCGGGGCCTGCGAGCAGCAAACCTGCCAATAGAAAACGAACACCAATAAAGAGCAACGGAGGAAACCCAGCCAAGGCTTCTTTCGAAAACATCCAGCTGATGGCCGCCATGATGGTGACAGTGAGAATCAGAAAGTCAGCTTTTCCTGAGTGTGATGATTGCGCTGGTGCGACGGGGTGTGACACGAGTGGATCTTCCGGCGATACAAAGCGCGGAGTATTCCATAGGGGCGGAAGGTACGACAGTGGCTAACGTGCCTTTTCCCGGTGTTGGCCTTTCACATCTGCAGTTTGTTGCTAATCTTTTCCTGTAAGGCCTGAGTGGTGATTTCAATGCGCAAGAACCTACCCGTAACGGGTCAGGAGCGGACATACAGTGATGATCAAAAACTGATATCCGCGACCGATCTGAAAGGAAAAATTACTTACTGCAACGCTGCCTTTGTGGAGGTTAGCGGGTATTCCCGTGAGGAGCTTGTGGGGCAACCGCATAATCTGGTGCGCCATCCTGACATGCCGGAAGAGGCATTTGCATCCATGTGGGCTGAACTCCAGCAGGGCAAGCCCTGGATGGGCATGGTTAAAAATCGTTGCAAAAACGGGGATCACTATTGGGTAAATGCCTATGTAACTCCGGTAATGAGTGGAGGGAAGGTAGTCGGTTTCGAGTCGGTGCGTTCTAAGCCATCACGTGAGTTAGTCGATCGTGCCGAGCGGATCTATCGGGATGTGCGTGGCGGTCTTTGGCAACGCAGGATGAAGCAGAAAAAACTGGCTGTGCAATATGGCGTTCCCTTAAGCATCGCACTGGCAGGAGGAGCTGGTTATCTGCTTCATGGGCTTGATGGCGGCATTGAAGGAGTCATTGTTGGAGTTGCCAGTTGGCTTGGTTTCACTCTGTTGAGTTTCAGAGCAGGTATGAAGAAGCTCTGTGGTCAGATCAAAGGCTCATTTTCTGATCCGCTGGCGGCGGAAATCTATCATGGCGGCAATAATCCTGCCGGGCGGATCGCTACTACACTCACAAGCCAGGAGGCACGTGTAGACACGATTCTTTCACGTATTCTGGATGCCGCTGGGAAAGTCTCATTGCAGTCCGAGAGTGGCCTGAAGCAGTCACAAGCATCGCATCATTCGATTGAGCAGCAGCAGGTACAGAGCAGCGCGATCAGTGCTGCTATGAACGAAATATCTTCAGCTATTCATGACACGGAGCACAATATCCGCGAAACAGCTGAGAATTCTGTACAGGTTCAGGAGCTGGTTCGTTCGGGTACCAGCCTGGCAGCCAGTACTCAGCAGGTTATTGAATCTCTCAGTGGTATTTCTGAGCACGTTGCGACAACGGTAAAGCATATTGATACTGAAACCGCACGCATCTCTGGTGCGGCTAAAGTGATTGAAGAAATCGCCGAACAGACCAACTTACTTGCGTTGAATGCGGCGATCGAGTCCGCTCGTGCTGGTGAGCAGGGCAGGGGGTTCGCGGTTGTTGCGGACGAAGTACGTACACTCGCGCAACGCACTCAGCAGACTACCCGAGATATCCACTCTGTAATCTCTTCATTAGAAACCAGTGTGAAACAAGCGGTTGAGGTTGCCTCAGGAGGTTCGGAATCCGCGGCTCATGGATTGGAAAAAGTAAACCAGATGGAAGCCATGCTGCAGGAAGTTACTGCCGCTGTTGATGGCATCGCGCGGATGTCTGATGCGATGGCGAATTCATCGGCGCGCCAGGCGCAACTCACACAGGAGATGCAGAGTAAAGTCGGTGAGGTTTCTGAACTGGCCAGTCGGTCTCTGGTGCAGTCTGGTGAAGCCGCCAATACCATCGCTCAGGTTGGCGATCTCTCATCTGGACTACGTGATCTTGTTGATCGGTTTCGTTAACCGTCCCAAAAGGGTGGCCCAGATGGTCAGAAGCGGAGTGACCTATTAATGCGAAATAACCAACCGGTAACGTCAACTGAGCGTCGACTGGAGGCTGACCAAAAGCTGATCTCGTCGACAGATCTACATGGAAAAATCGTTCATTGTAATGATGATTTTGTAGCGGTTTCCGGCTTTTCCAGAGAAGAACTTATCGGTCAGCCGCATAATCTGGTGCGCCATCCGGATATGCCTCCGGCAGCTTTTTCTGAAATGTGGGAGGATCTTAAGGCGGGGCGACCATGGATGGGGATGGTGAAAAATCGCTGTAAAAATGGGGATTATTATTGGGTAAGTGCCTACGTCACGCCGGTATTTTCGCATGGCGAGCTGGTCGGTTATGAGTCGGTAAGGACTTGTCCTACGCGAGCCCTCGTAGAGAGAGCTGAGAAGGTATACAGCGGTATACGCAGCGGTCATTGGGTGAAGCGTGCAAAGCTGCGTCGCACGATGCGAAGTTCCGCTCTGCCGGTTGGAGTGATTTTGTTCACCGCAGCAGGATATGCTCTTAATGGTATAAACGGAGCCTTTCAGGGGGCCGCTCTGGCTACTATCTTCAGCCTCGTCATGACGGCTGCGGTATACCGTCGCTCGCTTAACCGCCTTAGTGAGTTAACCGAAGGTTTGTTTCAACGCGATCT
>JAYNJA010000100.1:9095-9613 GCA_038109705.1 Thalassolituus sp.
ACGCGATCTGGCAGCCCAGATCTACCATGCCAAAGAAGGTCCTGTTCGCCAGATTGCCATGGCAATGAGCAGTCAGAATGAGCGAGTTGGTAGTATTCTTTCTCGTATTCTTGATGCCGCCGGTACGGTTTCAGCTCACGCATCTGAGAGCCTTTCGCAGTCTCAGGCATCTCATGGTGCGATACAGGAGCAACAGGTTAAAAGCCATGGTATCAACCAGGCGATGGACGAGATCAGTTCTGCCATCCGCATGACCTCGAAAAATATCAGTGAAACCGCGGTGAACTCTGTTCAGGTTCAGACGTTGGTGAAATCCGGAACAATATTGGCATCTACGACACATCAGGCGATTGAATCTCTCAGTGGTATTGCAGACCATGTTGCGGATTCGGTTAATAAAATTCAGGCAGAGACCACCCGTATCTCACAAGCCGCTAAGGTGATCGAGGATATTGCTGAGCAGACCAATCTGTTGGCGTTGAATGCGGCGATTGAGTCTGCAAGAGCTGGCGAACAAG
>JAYNJA010000101.1:0-5302 GCA_038109705.1 Thalassolituus sp.
GGTATTGGCTGGAGCTTACTACCAGAGGTAATGGTGGATGAGCATCTTCAGGTTATTCCGTGGCCTGGTAAGCAACCAGAACGTCAGCTAGGCCTTGTACATCTGAAGAACAGAACGCTATCTAATGCCACTCAGGCCATAATTGAGCTTATGCCTGACAACCAAAGCGGACAAATTCAGCCAAAGCAGAAATAAGCCCGTCGCAGAAATAGCAAAGCGAAAGGGCTAATCTAGGCTTTCAGTGTTAACTTCACTGACTTCCGGCGATGGATATGAACTATTTTCTCAACCTGCCTGTATGGAAAAAGCTGGTAACGGCATTTCTTTTGGTTGGCCTGGTACCTATGACTGTCATCAGCATTGATGCGCTGATGACGTCTGATAACACCATCACAGAGCAGGTTTCGAACCAGCTCTCATCTGTACGCACACTCAAAGCGAACGAGGTACAGCGCTACTTTGAACGTGTTCGTAAGCAGATGCATACGCTCACAGTAAACCCGGTGGTCGTCGATGCCGCAGCAAAGTTGCCTCAGGCATACAAAGAATTTATCAGTGACAGCAACCTCTCCTCTGCGGCACTTTCAAGACGCAAGGAAAGTGTTATTGGGTATTACGAGACTCAATTTGGAGAGCAGTTCAGATCGATAAATAACTCGAACGCTGATCTGAAAAGCATGCACAGCGGCCTCGACGATACGTCGTGGGCTCTGCAGTACGAGTACATCAGCAACAATTCAAATGCCCTCGGTGAAAAGCACCTGCTCACAGATACCGGTGATGGCAGCACTTATAGCCAAGTGCACAAGGCACTTCACCCAATGCTGCGAGATTTCCTGGAGACCTTTGGTTACTACGATATTTTTCTGGCAGACCCCGAAACCGGCGACATTATCTACTCGGTATTTAAAGAGCTGGACTACACCACATCTCTCATCGACGGCCCTTATGCCCAAACCAGTATTGGTACCGCATTTCGTGACGCTTTAAACATTAATGAAAGCGGTCAGGCTGCCCTGGCAGATTTTAAAACCTACCTGCCATCGTATAACGCCCCTGCCAGTTTTATTGCTGCACCAGTTTTTAATAATGGTAAGCGCTCAGCCATCCTTATCTTCCAGATGCCAATTGAAGACATTAACGCCATTATGGGCGAGCGCTCTGGTATGGGTGAAACAGGCGAAAGCTATCTGGTCGGCGGCGATTTTCTGATGCGATCCGATTCTTTCCTTGAGCCAGAATTTCACAACGTTGTCTCTTCGTTCAAAAATCCGGATAAAGGTTCTGCCCGCACAACAGCCGTAGAAAAAGCACTCGCTGGTAATACTGGCAGTGAAATCATTACCGACTATAACGGCAACCCAGTGCTATCTGCTTATATGCCGCTTGACCTCGGCGGTTTCACCTGGGCAGTTCTGGCGGAGCAGGATGTCGCAGAGGCTTTCGCCCCAGCCTACTCACTACGCAATAAAATCATCGCCGTCGGTGTCGTCTGCGCGCTTCTCGTCGCAGGCCTTGCTTATATGTTTGCGATGCGTCTTTCTGACCCTATCACACGGGTTATGAATGCCATCAGTGCAACCGCTGAAACCGGTGCATTCAATCACTTAGTGAAATATCAGAATAAAGATGAAATTGGTCGAATGGCTCAGGCGTTCGATCAACTCATGCAGCGCATCTCTACCATGTTCAACGAGACAAATAATGTTCTCGCTGAAATTAGCAAAGGCAATTACACAGCACGCACAGGCAACTCTTATCGCGGCGATATGGCCCGCCTTTGTGGTGGCGTCAACCAAACCGCCGACGCACTGGCAAAGGCAGATAAAGAACAGAAAGCCCAGCAGGAAAAAGTACTCGCGGCATCGGAACAGGCCGATAAAAAAGCCGCAGAAGCTGCTCAGGCTGCGGCTGATGCTGCCCTCGCCGCAGGAGAAGCGAACCGCATTCGCCAGGCGCTTGATGTTGCAGGCACGGCCGTCGTCATGGCCGATGCCAAAGGCAGTATTCTTTACGCAAACAACGCCATGACATCAATCACTGCTCGCCTGAACAGCATGGGGGCATTACGCACCAACGCAAACCAGCTGACAACTGCCACCCTTGCCGACTTCCGTGATTCGAATACCGGTTCTACGCTCGCGACTATCGCAGCGAGTGCATCACGCCAGCAGATCACTATGGGCAATATGACTTTTGTAGTTGCGGCCACCCCAATAATGGATGGTAAAGAACGGATTGGCAGCGTGGTGGAATGGACCGACCGCACTAAAGAAATGGAAATTGAAGCCGAAATTGATGGCATGGTAGCCGCTGCAACCAATGGCGATTTTTCAGTCTCTCTCGATATCAGGGGTAAAGAAGGCTTCTTCCTGTCTCTCGCCAAAGGACTGAATTCAATCACAGGAACCACAAGGGGCGTTATTCACGACGCAGCCTCAGTAATGCAGGCAATATCGGAAGGCGACCTGACCAAAAAATTACAGGGCAACTATGCCGGCACATTTGCTGAACTCACCCAAAGCATTAACACAACCTGTAGCAAACTGGTGAGTGTTATGAGCAACATTAATGAAGCAGCTCAGCAGGTCAGTTCAGGGGCTCGGGAAATCGAAGCCGGTATCATTGACCTCGCCTCCCGGACCGAACAGCAGGCAGCTTCACTCGAAGAGACAGCATCATCAATGAATGAAATGCTGGCCGGCGTTACCCGCAGCACGAAGAATGCAGCCACCGCAGATAACATGGCCAAGGCGGCAGAAACGCGAGCCTCAGAAGGCGGTCGCGTAGTGCAGCTGGCCGTCGAATCTATGCAGGCGATAAGTTCGTCCAGCAACCAGATTGCAGACATTATCGGTGTCATTGATGAAATCGCATTCCAGACCAACCTGCTGGCATTGAACGCAGCAGTAGAAGCCGCACGCGCCGGAGAACAGGGGCGCGGCTTCGCTGTGGTTGCACAAGAGGTCCGCCAGCTGGCGCAACGATCCTCGCAGGCCGCGAAAGAAATCAAAGATCTGATCAACAACAGCGTTGAAAAAGTCGAAAACGGTACATCACTGGTAAATCGCTCAGGCACAACGTTAAGCGAAATAGTGACAGCTGTAGAAAAAGTCAGCGGCATCATTTCTGAGCTTTCGGTCGCCACCAACGATCAGGCCAATGGTATCAACCAGGTGAACACGGCGATTGGTCAAATGGACGAAATGACCCAGCAGAACTCCGCGCTGGTCGAAGAAGCTACTGCTGCCAGTGAGAATATGGCAGCACAGGCTCAGGCTATGGCAGACGCTGTGCGTTTCTTCCGTATTAAGTAAACAGGTTTAACACTCTTTCAGCTGCGTCGTTCCGCGTTCTGGTCCGGTCAAGGTTGAGTTGCCCCGCATATCCAGGTATCCGGGGCTTTTTTTTGGATAAAATTGCCTTATGCCAAGGTGGTAGGCCGAAACCGGGATTATGCTGTACTCATAAACCCTTTCGGGTGCAGTATTGAATAACAGTCAGGAACGCATAAGGGAGACCGCCATGTTGGACATTAACCACATACTCGTAGTGCTTGATCAGAAAGAAAACGAGCAACCGGGATTCGACCGGGCGTTATGGTTAGCGAAAGCTCTCGATGCCGACCTGACGCTTATTACCGCAGCCTGGGACACGTTCGGCGACAGCGCCTCTCAACTGGCCGATACAACAAAAACCAGTATCCGCAGCGCTCTCATAAAACGATCAGAAAGCTGGCTCGATAGTTTTTGTGAGCTACCTGAATGCGAAGGTGTCACCATAGGGACAGAGGTTCACTGGCAGAAGCACCTGCATGATGCTGCCATAGAGTCCGCCCGCAACACTCAATTTGATCTGGTTATTAAATCAACGCATAAACACGGGTTAATTGAGCGTATTTTCTCCCACAGCGACTGGAATCTGATGCGCCACTGCCCGGCACCCATCCTGATGGTGAAATCAGCAAAACCCTGGGCACACAACCGCGTTCTGGCGAGCATCGATGCCACCAGCGAAGATCGTGGCCACGCCCTTATCAATGACAACATTCTGTCGTATGCAGAGCATCTTGCAGATCACTTTGAAACCGATCTGCACATCGCTAATGCTTACCCTATGGTCGCCGTCGCATTTGCCATGATCCCGGAAGTAACCCCTCCCGATGACATCCAGGATTACGTGACGACACAGCACAAAGATGGCATGGAACGTTGGGCCAACAAATACAGCATCAATCAGGATCATGTGCATCTGGGTGAAGGTGACCCGGGAGAAGTTATCCCTGACATTGCCCGCGAAATTGCCGCAGACCTGCTTGTGGTTGGCACCGTTGGGCGCGATGGCGTGAGTGGTGTATTAATTGGTAATACCGCCGAAACTCTGGTGGATAAAGTCAGCTGTGATGTGTTGGTAATCAAACCTCAGGACGGTGTCACCCGGGACGTAGACTAACTTATGCGTTAAGTTACTACCTGATTCAAAACAGAACCTTACTATGCATCACCTGCTGATCATTGCTCACACCCCATCGGAAAATCTGATAAAACTGCGGAACGCTCTTCAGGAGGGCGTTTCCCGCGCCGGCGTCAGTGATGTTGCGCTTACCGTAAAAGCACCACTCCAGAGTGATGCTAAGGATGCCCTTAACGCAGATGCAATTATAATCCTGACCCCAGAAAACCTCGGCTATATGGCGGGTGCAACCAAGGACTGGTTCGACCGGATTTATTATCCGACCCTTGAGCTGAAACAAGGGATGCCTCTGGTAACTATCATCCGCGCAGGACATGACGGTACAGGCACAGAAAGAGCACTCAAGACCATCACCACCGGACTGCGCTGGCGCTGGGTTCAGGATGCTCTTATTTTAAAAGGCGACTATCAGGCGACATGGGAAGACGATCTGAAAGACGTTGGCGAAGCCATTGCCACCGCGTTGTCTGAAGGCATTATTTAGTAGCCCCAATAGCAAACCCAACAAGTACCAGATAAACGACAATCCGGCCCTCTCGAACTTCAGTCAGCTGTGGCATGATAACCATCAGATTGACTATCCAGGCTGAATAATAACTAAGCACAGGAATACACTGTGATGAACAAAGTGCCCAAACACTCTCTGAAGCATCAACTGAAAGAACGCCACAAACGCACCGTATTTATCACAGGTGCAGCTGCCGGAATTGGTCGTGCAGTCGCGGTACAGATTGCATCCAAAGGTTGGATCGTAGGTGCGGCGGATGTTGATGAGATCGGCCTTGCCAGGCTTCGCGACGAGATCGGCGCAGACCTATGCCTTCCTTAC